>CAOQNC010000001.1 GCA_948511255.1 uncultured Candidatus Saccharibacteria bacterium
GTTACAATCAGCCGCATCTCGCCATTCGTGTCGGCTATGCCATTCTCGCCGCCCTCATCGTCAGCCACCCCCGTCGCAAATCCCAGCTCCCGCGCTTCCGCCGCTGTCACGACCGGAATAATTTTCACCGTATCCGCTCGCCTGAGCATCTCAAAAGTCTCAAAACTCCCATCAAACATCTTCTGCGGCCATTGATAAACCGCCCAAATCCTCCCCTGAAAAACCTTCTCCGCCTCCTCCGGAATCAACTTTACATTTTCTGGCACAAATCTTCTCATAATTCCATTATACCTTATTCATCGCCAATCTAGAACCAACCCTCGCGTCAACCCGACAAACACTCAAGCCCCTCCTTAACGCAGGAAAAGGCCCCGGTGCAAACGCACCGAGGCCAATCAAGTAACCCAAAATCTTACCAGGGCATCAGCCCAGCTGGCTCATCAGCTCGTCCCACGCCGCGGCGTAGGCGTCAGCGTTGCCCTGCGTGTCGGCATGCTTACCCTCGACCATAACGATCGGCACGTCCTTGAAGTAGTCCGCGATCACGTCGTTCTGCAGGAACTCATCATCGCTGCTACAGATGACGCCAAGCGTGTTGGTCGTGACGTGCGGCGCGTCGAAACAGTAGGACAGGTCGCGCCATTGGTCTGCTAAGAATGCGAAGGAAAACCCGCGGATGCAGGGAATGTGGCTCAGCCACCCGAACGGCACGGTCGCTCCTTCCATCAGCGGCGCCAGAATCTTCAGACCGACACCGGCGTAGGGCTTCAGGATTTTGGAATGCGGTTCCGGGTTGATGGCGACCGTCTCGACGTCGTCGAGCTCCGATTCCGCAAACCGCGAAACGTAATCGCCGATCGAAATCCCGAAGATCCGCACCTTGCAGTTCTGTTGCTGCGCGTCGGCCAGCACCTGATTGACGATCTGCTTCATGCTGCATCCCCGCGTCTCTGCATAAGTGACGTAAGTGATGCCGCCGTCGATCTTCTCCTCCAGGAACTTGAACGCCCTCTCCGGCTGGTTGATATTACCAGCCACGAAGTAGTTCATGACCCCGCTGTTGCCGACCTCGCGCACCCTCTGGAGTTCCGCTGCCACCCCGCCGGTCGCGTACCAGTATGCCCTGGCGCCGACGTAGCTGAGCGAATTGACCAGAAGTAAGGCGATGACCAATTTCTTTCCGACATTTTTACCATTTTTGCGCATAAAAACACCTCCTATGTGCTTGCGCAGATAAGATTGAAGGGAATTAAAGAGCGCCCCTCTCTACCATTATAGCACACCTTTTCAAAATTGTCAAGATGCCACCATTTCGCCTCCGTCATCAGCGACCAACTTATGCTATAATTAGCCTATGTCTACTACTCCCGCTCAAAAAGATCAAATCGTCTCCCGTCTCGAGCCGCTCGGCGACGTCACCGTCCGTCCGATGATGGGCGAATACCTTGTCTATTTCAATGGCACTTATTTCGCGAACATCTGCGACGGCCATCTCCTCGTCAAAATCACCCCAACCAACAGTCATTACGACCTCCCTGAAGTTCTACCTTATGCCAGCGCCAAGCGCAACATGCTCCGCGTCGACGACCTCGACAATCTCGACTTCCTTCGCGACCTCATCACCGAAACCCTCAAAGGCCTCTCTAAACCCAAACCGAAGAAGAAATAATTAGCCTAAAAACCCAACCGCCGCAATTAGTAACGTTGCCATTCCTGCTCCGCATATCAGCCAGACCATTTCTTCGCTCGGCAGCCCTAAAACCGCGCACATGATTGCCAGCCCTACCCACAAAATCAGCAAGCAGATTGCTGTCCATGGGTATCGAATATGTAGCAGTAAACTTTTCATAAAACTACTCTTTTTCATGCGAATATTTTCTCCCTCACTAAGTTAAATAGGTATTCATCGTTATCAGCCAATGACGAAATCGTGTTGACTAGGAGTTCATAGCTCTCCGTCAACCCATAATGGGTGGCCTTCACGGCGTCGCGCGGCACTCCCGTCAGATTGGCGTTCTCTAGCGCATACTCCATCGACCGCCGCATAATTTCCGAAAAACTATGTCCACCCTCCCGATTATCTAAAATCGTCACCGCCCCGAGAAACGCTTGCATCGCCTTCAACAGTTCAAAGTTTACAGTGTCAATATCTATATCTATTACGCGCGTCCCGACCACCTGAATAAACACATCCATCAAATGCCCGTCTCGGAATGATTGGGCGTAATTTGTATTTCCAATCATCTCATTATTTAGCTTCCTGGTGATAGAGCTAGCCAAAACCTCTAGTAGGTTTTCACCATCAAAATTACACTTCTGCATCGCCAGGGAAATATCCGGACAAAAACAAGTTACGGTCGTCTCTAGCAACGTCTGGAACTTATCTTCGCCGCACAAAATCTCGTAGTAACTTTTTACCCAATTATAATATGCTTCGTGGCTAGTAGGTCTCCGTGCGATAATTCCAAAATCAATAAAGCCAATCCGATTGTCGCTGAGCAGAATAATATTCCCCGGATGTGGGTCTCCGTAAACGTAATCCGCGCACATTGCCGTATAAAGCGCTTCGCCGCCCGCCAGTATTACTTGTTCCCAAATATCCGATCCTGTCAGCTCCTTCGCAATCTTCGCCGCCGACTTGTCGCGCGTTGCCGCACTCATCACGTCTGCTAGCGCTGGTCCCTCAATAAAGTCCTGCACAATCACGTTTTCCGACGACAATTCTTCATAAACTTTCGGTATCACAATCCGCGGATGGTTGCTATAGAGTTCAGTAAAATATTTTTGATTTTCTATTTCCCGACGATAGTCAGTTTCCTGTATAAGCATTTTCGCATACGCATCGTAAGCGTCATTATAATCTACTAAATACTTCGGCAGAAACTTCGAGAATAGCCAACACAGCTTTCGCAGCGACTTTAAGTCCGTTTTTAAGTTTTTCTGAATTGACGGTCGCAAAATCTTCACCGCCACATCCTCGCCGGTTAGTAACTGCCCGCGATATACTAGCGCAAAGCTCCCTGCTGCTACCGGCTCCGATGAAATTTTCGCAAATTTTTCTATCTGCACATGCTCGGCTAGATTAAGGGCTTCCCGTGGCGCCTGCGCAAAAATCTCCATCTCTCGTGGTCCACCCCAACCGTCCAAAAACTTGCTCGACCCGCCCAGGATCTGTAAGAACTTAATATAAACCCCGCCCCACTCCCGAAAACTCTCAAAAATCGCCCGGCGATACTCACAATCCTTTCGGATCGCTTTTGAGAACCTAATTCTTGCTAACTTCGCAATTAATCCAGTATAGCGCCGAGCGTTTCGCATCATTTTTTCTTCCCGAACCCAATCAAGAACAAAACTACAGTCATCACTATCGCAAAAACTGGCAAAAACAGCCCAATCTCTGGGCTGCAAACTGCTAGCAAAATCGTCCCCAGCCAGACTGCCAAAATCGCTACAATTACAAACGCATATTTCATATATAACAATTCTAAATGGTCGGGGCTACCAGGATCGAACTGGCGACCTCACGCCCCCCAGGCGTGCGCGCTACCACTGCGCCAAGCCCCGACATTGCGCCGAACAGACCAAAGACAGCCCGAAGACGAGCTCCTGAAGCCGAAAGACGCTACCCTCTTATTCTATCACGCCGCGCCAATCTTGTCAGGCATAAGCGTCAAAATCCGCCGCCCTCATCCAAACAAAAACGCAAAACCGCATCCTTTCAATCATTCGCAACTAGCTTCATCTCAAACTGGTAAACTGGTGTATAATCAACTTATGAACTCTAGCGCACGCGATAACGAAATCGACACCTCAAAAGTCAACCCCCAGCTGAAATCCTACATCGAAACCCATATCCTTCCGCAGTATTCCAAAAATGAGTGGGGTCATCAAATCGGCCATATCGACTACGTTATCCGTCGCAGTTTTGAATTTGCCAATCAAGCCAACGCAGCCAACCAAGCCAAAAATCCCACCCAGCCTCTCAATCCCAACATCATCTATACTGCCGCCGCCTATCATGATCTCGGCCATCACATCGACGCCGCTCACCATGAAAAAGTCTCCGCCGAAATCCTCCGCAAAGACGAAAACCTTGAATAATTTCTGAAGCTCAACGAAATCGAAACGATTGCCGAAGCTATCGAAGACCACCGCTCTCATCGCGATCAGCCGCTTCGCAGCATCTATGGTAAAATTATCACTTCCGCTGATTGTAACATCAACATTGATGTTATGCTTCGCCGCACTTATACTTACCGCCTGCGCAACTTCAGCAACTTTTCTCTCGACGAGGTCATCAACGACGCCCGTCAGCATCTCGCTAGTAAATACGGCGAAAATGGCTATGCTCTGAGAAAAATGTTCTTCGACGATCCAGAATTCAAGGCTGCCCTCAAAGACCTACAAAATCTTACCTCCGACGAACAACTTTTCCGCGAGCGCTTCCTAAAAGTCAATCATCTTGAGCATACTCTCGAACTCGAGCAGCAACTTTCCGAATATCTCGCGCCAGTTAATCCCAGCCTTAGAACTTACGTCGAAACTAATATTCTGCCGCAATATTCTAAAAACGACCGCGCGCACGGCATTCTCCATATCCGCGAAGTTATCCGTCGCAGCTTTCTTCTCGACGGCGCTTTCTCTCTGAACCTCGACTCGAACTTAATCTACGCCATTGCCGCCTATCACGACCTCGGCAAACATATCGATAGTGACCGCCATGAGTTTATCTCTGCTAAACTTCTCCGCGAAGACGCGAAAGTTTATGACTATTTCTCGCCAGAAGAAGTTGACACTATCGCCGAAGCCATTGAAGATCATCGCTCCTCACAGTCTGACGTCCCGCGCTCAACCTATGGTAAACTCATTTCCTCGGCCGACCGTAACACTCGCGTCGAAATGGTTTTCGTGCACAGTTTCTTCGTCGGAAAAGACCGCCAGCCCGAAACTACCGTCAAAGACTTTCTCGATTATACTTTTCGCCGACTTTCTAAACGCTACGGCGAAGATGATCCAGAAAACATGTTCTATGCTGACGACGAGTATCGCAACTTCCTCTCCGAAATCCGTGCACTTCTTCGCGGCGAGGAAGCCTTCAAGAACCGCTACTGCGAAATCAACCAAATTTCTTCCCGTGAGCACACCCTCGCCGAAGAACCTGGCGTCGAAATTTCGCCTGTAATTTTAATCTAAATCTCGATACTCTCCCCGATCCCCAGCGGCGCAAACTCCGCGCCCATCCCTTCGCACGCTCCGCGCAAAAGGTTGTCGTAAATCGTCTTGCCCATTTCTGACAGAAGCCCATCGTGCACTGGCACCACCACCCGCGGCTTAGCAATCTTCATAAACTCTGTCGTTTCTGACATCTTCGTCCACGGCGCCACCTCTGGCACCAGCAAAACTTCCACCGCCCCATTCATCTCTAATAAATCAAACGAATCACCCGGGTTCGTCAACTTCCCGTCGACCACCACGCCGATATTTTGGCAGGGAACTTTGCCCGCCACGACCGACGCGTGGTCCTTTCCAAAGAACTCTAACTTAAACCCTTCGTATTCCCCGACGAAGCCCTCAGCTACCTCATCCCCGCCGACAAAAGCCTCGTCTCCGCCCTTCACAACCATCACATCTGCCGCGCCCAGAGCATTCCGAATCACTGTCGCCGCATCTTCCGGCGCAAAAATCTTCGCCCCCGGATTTCGATCGAGAATCGCACTAATCCGTTCCGGCTGCAAGTGGTCATTATGCGCATGCGTAATGATAATCGCCGCCACGTTGTCAAACTCCGGCAACGTCGCCGCAAACTCCACCGGATCAAAAACCAACTTCTTTCCGCCCTTCTCCAGCACAATCCCCGAATGCTCCAACTTCATCAACTTCATAACTTCCTCCATTTTCTATTATTATACCATGCTGACTGACAACTGGTATAATATAACATATGAGAATAATCCTGTTTGTTGCCCCGCTCGTCGCGCTTACTGCTTACTTCGTTTTACTACTGCGTCGCAACCAGCTAACTTTCTCCGACCTTTGGGATATGCTCAGCAATCGCCATGAGTACAAAACCCTTGGACAGGGCGGGGAGCGTTTTCTCTACCGTGAGCTTATCCGACTTGGCGTTCCTGAGCCGCAGATTTTCCGCAATGTCTACATTCCCGTAGCCGACAAAACCAATAAAACCACCGAAATTGATCTACTTGTTCTTTCGAAAAAAGGCATCCTTGTCTTCGAACACAAAACCTATCAGGGCAAAATCTACGGCGATGGTCGCTCAAAAAAGTGGACGCAGTATTATCATGGTAAACGCACCTTTCTCAGCCCCGTCGAACAAAACCGTTACCACGCCGAATGTCTTCGTCGATTTCTCGATGTAAAACTCCCAATATATACCTTCATTACCCATTCGGTTTCCGGAGAGTGGCATATTCGCAATATCCCACCCGAAGCACACTTCATCACGAAGAAAGGTGATTTTAGCCGAATCTACCAAAATATCCCCGACTCTCCCGCTATGGCCAGAGCCTTCCATTCTCTCTCGGAAAAGCTATCTCCTCTCTCCCGCCCCGAAGACGGCACCAGGGAACAACATATCGCCAATTTCGGGAAATAGCTAGCATTTTTTCGAACCCGCCTTTATTTGACAAATCCCAGAGCAAGATGTAAAATAAACCCAATAACTCACCCCGACAACTTCAGTCGGGAACGAAAGGAGCAAACCATGGCCAAACGTCTCTATCGTATCGAATACGGCAAGCGCATCGCCGGCGTTTGCGGCGGCCTCGCCGAATATCTCAATATCGACCCTACGCTTGTTCGCCTCGCATGGATTTTGCTCGTCTTTTGCGTCGGCGGCGGCATCTTCGCCTACATCCTCGCCGCAATCATCATGCCCAGTAAATCTGAAGTTTATTGAAGGTAACCATAATGAAGTGTAAGATATGAAAAAGATACAAGTATTGTGTCAGACATATAGTTCGACAGACAACGGTATAAAAACGCGTGTTGCTACGTATATGGTCTCACCATCTACGTCTATGAGGGCACTCGCTGTTAGAGCGCTCTGCGCCGCCCAACAAGCTGACCCAGATTTTAGGTGCCCGCAAACAGAATCGGAAAACGATTTTTCTATTGAGATTAACCTAAATGGCCACACGAAACAAAGTCAATTGATGGGCATCAAATATAAGCTAAGTCAGGATGGGAGTATTTTATTTTTAGACAATTATGAACAATTAACGTCGGATTGGACATATGGCGAGCTAGTCAACCTGAGACGAAGCGAGTACATTGACGGCGACATCAACTGTATTGTTTTCCGGCTACCGGAAGGGCTAGGGTCCTTTGGAGGCGATTTACGCAAGCTATTTGATGTATTGACGATAGTTAATTTGATTTTTAGTAATCTCGGCTACGGCTTTACTTGTGAAGAAATTAAAACACAGTCGGAGCCTAATGTAGTGCAGAACTGGCTTCAGAGCAATCTGTATCGACTGTCGCAAATTCGAGGGTTTCTTGACGAAAAAGCTACCTGGAACACGCAAGAAGTCATGACTCGCCTCAGACTAAATGAAGAAGAAACCATCCAGTTAATGACTGAACTTGGATACTGTCTCGAAAGGAATAGTTGGAAATTAGCCACGACACAAGAAGCGGCAGAAAAAAGAAAGGTATGGTTGCAACACGAACAAGAGGAGGAAACTAGATTAACAAAAGAGGTTGAGGCGAGCATCTACGGGACGCTTAAAGGAACGGACCAACTTATCTGAGCGATACATATCATCGACTTCATCCCACTTAGCCGCTATCGCTTAGTCTAACCTTACAACCCATAATCCATTACCCGTAGCATCATTAACTTTTTCCGATAAACTTCCGCCTTCGCCGCTGAGAAATTATCACACTCACCCCAGCACCAGATCATCGCCTGTACTGACCAGACATATAATACATACGCTTTTTGATTTAGCTCAGCTCCCGGCGCGCAAACATGTTTTACTAGCCGCGTCAGAAGAAACATATTTTGATTTTGAAAAGTTGCAGAAAAATACTGTTGATGTTTTGAAATAAAACTAAAAAGCCGCACAAACGCCAGCTCCCGCCTCAAGTTTTGCGGTAATGATCTCACAAATTCTTCTTCCAGTCGTAATTCATACCAAATCAACGCCTCGTCGCAGCTTTTGTAATGTGTATAAAAAGTCGATCTTGCCATTTTCGCTTCCCGACAGAGTTCTGAGGCCTTCAGCCCAATTCGCCGTTTCGCTAAGGCTCGCTCTAGTTCGTGCTGAATCAGCTTTTCCTGTCTCAAAAACCGCTCATCATCTCTGTTGGCTGCTCGACGCCCCGCCTCAGCAACGCCACTTGCGCGCCTCCTATCCCTCTTGCCAAACCGGCCATCCGCCGCGTTAGCCCCCGGCGAACTTGCAAAATTAAAACTATTGTCTAAATCCGCGCTTTGAGATTGTGCGCCCGAATGGCTCATTGCGGCCCTTTCCCGCAACCTCAAACTGCTTCCATCAAGAACAACCTACCAATTGCGTAACTAAAAGTGATATATTCAAGTATTATAACAAATATACCGATAAAATCAACAAGTTTAAACCAGAAAAATATAGTATAATATCACAAAGGAGCAAAATGAATATTTCCGATTTTCATCCTGGCGAGGATTATACTAACCAAGAAATTGTCGAAGCCTTCAAGTGTGGCAACATGGGTGGTATGCGCAAGTCTAAGCAAACTAACACTCTGGTTATTTTTGTCAAGCATGGACAATGTTACCACGCCGGCGAATGGCAAGGCGACATCCTGAACTATACTGGTATGGGCAAGACCGGCGACCAGCACATTGATTATTCGCAAAACAAAACTCTCGCCGAGTCAAATACGAACGGCATCAAACTCCATCTTTTCGAATCGCGCACGCCCGGCGCCTACAACTACAGCGGGGAAGTAGAACTCGCCGCCGACCCCTTCACTGCCACCGAACCCGACGCCAACGGCCATGACCGCACGGTCATCAAGTTCCCGCTACGGCTGAAGAAATAACGACGACTCACTCATAGCGATTCCTGGAAATCGTAAAAATAAGTTGACAGATTTCCAACCAAAGTTGGTTGAGGTAATATTTATGGGGTTGGTATAATCTACTCATAATTTATAAAAAGGAGAAGATTATGGATTTTAGCGAAAAACTAATTAGTCTAAGAAAGTCAAAAGGGCTTTCGCAAGAAGATTTAGGTAATGAATTAAATGTATCTCGGCAAACCATATCTAAGTGGGAGTCCCGCCAAGCCTACCCCGATTTCCAAAAGTTGGTGATGTTGAGCGATTATTTTGGCATCACGCTAGACGAATTAGTGAAAAATATTGATCTGGAAGAAATTAGAAATAATAATCTTGATGGAGAAAAGTTAAACTCTGTCTATAAAAATGTAAACAATGCGAAAAAGATGGTTAAGTGGTATTTAATCATTGGTGGAGTAGCAGCAGGAATAGTTTTGCTGCTAATTGCGTTCTTCGTGTTTTGTACGATTTTCGTGTGGGAATAGACTACCGTATTTTTCTCATCCGCTCCTCGTGCTGCCGCCAAACCATCTTCCAAAACTTCTCATGAGCCGCCTCTCGCTCTTCACCTTCAAGCGTCCTGCTTCCACGTTCTGTCACCGCATAATACAAATAATCGCTGCTATCTCGGTCCATCCGGCTCGACTGCTCGGCATACAAGACCAGCCCCTGGGTCATCTCCTCCAGAAAATAATCAAAGCCGCCAAACATCCCTGGGATCACGATGTGTTGCCTATTCTCCCAGCCCAGCAAATCTCGTGTCACCTCCGAAAACTCAAAATCTGAATTTTCCTCTAAATACTTGTCAAATTCGCAGAACCTAGACCTTTCAATAATCAACTCGCGAAAGTTCTGTTCAATTTTCTGTAACTCATCCATGTTTAGCCTCTCAGCTTATCCCAGCGATTCTCAAAATCGCCCATCATATCACCTTTCACCCTCCGGCAAAAGTCATCAACTTCTTCAAAAACGCGAAAGTATAAATACTTACAGTTGCCATGCTCCGCTTGAAAATCCAGCTGCCTCACAACTTCTTTGGGCGAAGCAACAAAGAACCTGTCGTATGTGCGATTTCTATCAAAAGGCTTATTTTCTAATGCTTCCGGAGTTTGCGGACAAAGATAAAACACGAAATAAATCTCCTGATCAAGAATTATCTGCCGATAATTCGTCCGATACTTCTCCGAGGTCGAAACATGGAACGCATAGTGCGGCAGGGATTTCTTATTCTTTTGATAAAAGGTATCCGGCCCTTCAGTTTTTACTTGTACTTTGGTCATTTTGGAGAACTCCGAGTTCATACACAAGATGTCAATATCTTTAGAGTTACCATCTGTCCTTGCTGCATTAAATCCATTCAAAATAAGCGCCGACAAAACGACAGGTTCTCGATGATCACTCAAGGTGATATAATTTATATAAATGAAAAATCGCGTAAACATTGATTTGAATATTGCGACCGCTAAGTATAGAAAAAGAATACGACGCAAACGCAAGCAGCGGCAAGGCTGTGAATTCTATGTGCCTAGTATGCTTACTAATGAACAATTCAAGAGGTCTCAAAGAGAAAGAGTACCAATTCACGCTCCTCGCACTTTTTCTATATCAAAAAATCATGACGAGACAATAGAGGTTCTCAATAAAATGTTGAATTTAATAAGCTCAGACAGGTTTGTCATGTTTGATTTATCTAGAGCTACTATGGTCGACTTAGAAACAATATGCCTTTTAAGCGCACTCATGATGCTACCAAGTAACAAGCTGATATATCTGACCGTCAAAATCCCCAAAAAAACCTTTAATTCTGTCGGGAGTATGTTTCATGCCGCACAGTTTAAAGAAATGATTATGAGGCGTAAGGAACATAATTTTACCCATGGCTCATTTTTGTCGATGGCCGATACTAAACTTAATAGAAAGCCGATTCAGCAAGAGCTAGATAGGACGTTAGATTTTTTTGGTCAGAACAACTTTAAAAAACTTAAGAACCTGAGCTCTATTTTGGTAGAGATAGTAGACAATACTGCGAACCACGCTAATCCACAAAGGAGAAACTCGACGCCATGGATTTTGAATACGATGGAATTGATCAATAAAGATGGTAAGAAAAGCAAACTTTACTGCGTAGTAGATTTAGGTGTTGGAATTTATAATAGTCTGATTGACAAAACCACACAATATGCAGCTTCACAGAAACTTGGAATAAAAAAATGGATGTCAGACATCAAAAATTGCACACAAAATGCCTTTTTCTCTAGTAATATACCATTAGGAATAGAGAGCACGACCGGTGATAGCGGTAGAGGTAAGGGCATAAAATATATTTACGATCAAGTTACTAGTAACAAAATATACACTCGTTTTGAGATAATTACAAATAAAGTAATTTTAAATCTCCTCGACCTACGCACTATTAAGCAAGATGAAAAAGAAGATTTTAGTGGTACAATATACATATGGGAAGTTGCAATATAACGATTAAAGTAAAAGATTTTACATTGCTACCTGGCGCTAGAACAAAAAAAGATGGCGACGGATCTGCGGAAGAGTTTTTTGAAAAATATATCCAGGCAAAAGCCACTAAGAATGATTTAATTACGATTGATTTTGATGGTACGTGGGGATATGCCTCCTCATTTATGTCGCAACTAGCAAAGTATTTAGTGTCTTTTTTTGGGTCATGTAAAAAAGCCAGGAATCATATAGAAGTAATCAGTAAGGATGAGCCTGGGCTCCGACAAAGATTTTTCGATTATATGATGGAGCTATGCAATGAAGAAGAAGCAGAAGATTAGTTTTCCGCCTTCTGTTGTGATAGTTATTGCATTATGCTCCCTGCTCCTTGGAGTGGTGATTACAATATTCATTAAACTGCCACCCGAAGTTCAGACCACGGTTAGCGCAGGTGACGCAATCTCTGCAGTTGGAATAGTAGTTACTGTAGTTATTATACCGCTAATCATTGAGCGGCATATGACTAATTTTAGGAGCCAGCAGTCTGTTTTTCTGAGCGATCTCCAGAGTTTAGGAGATATGCTTACCCAAATATGGCAAGGCTATAGGGAGATATATTTTAAAAACAGAACAGTAAAGAAAAATGATAGAAAGCTCGTATTGTCATCATTGCGCACTGCACAGAATCAGCTGGACGTGATGAGAGAAGAGCCTGGATCTTTGAATATTAACAGCGATATGCAAAAAATCGAGAAAGATTATTCTAAGCTAAAGGATGCTATGACCGAAAACTTCCTAGAAAATAAGAAGATTAAAGAGACCGATTTTGTCGCCGCGCAACAAAGCTATCATAATATTCAATCTACAATCTCAAAGCTCAAATATTCCTTATATACATAGTGAAGCTATGTTCCAATCTAATCTGCACCAATCAAATTGGCTTGCTAAGTGATTCGCACTCGCTTCCGGCTCGTCTGTAGTTACGTCTTAGTTACCTCTCCACCGCATGAGCATAAAGTGATTCCATATAAATACTTAAGCTTAGCATCTCTGCAATCTGTTGCCTAGCCAGCAGTCATCAAAGATGCTATAATAAAATACAAGATATGGTTTGCAGAGGAGTAGTATGGGGAAGTATTTGAAGATGTTAGGATATTTGATTTTGCTGTTTTTGGTGATATCGAATTACATAAATATTAATCTCCCGGATGCTGTTATAGTATCATTAGGAGTTTTAAGTGCTATTTTTATGTGCGCCGGAATCTATATAAGTGATACAGAAAAACGAAAATAAAAATTGTTATAATTAATCACCTATCACCAAAAACACCCGCACGAAACGGATGTTAAAACTTTTACATCAATATCTGGTCGGGCTTTGTAAAGCAGGGGTTAACAAAATTTCTAGAGGGAGATACCTAATTTACTTCTTCGTTTAGAGTATCTAAAACCCAGCGCAAACTTAATGGTAAATATACTTCACGATTAGCGTTTTGATATATGGCTTTATTTATTGTAAAAATAAAATCTAGGTCTTTTTCGGATAGAAAAAAGCGTTTACCGTCAACTGAGCTTGAATAATCACTATATACTTCTGGAAATACCTGAACCGCCACCTGCGGAGATAAAGGTAGGATAAAAGTAGTTTCTCTGCGCCCAAGTCCATTATTATCGCGATTAAAAGATTTGCTTTGCATATTATACGTAATAATCGGATTATCGCAAGTTATAAAAGGCATATTTTCATAATAAGGATTGTAATAGACAGCCCAAGCTTTGTTGGCAAGGATTGAGGCAAATCTGTCGAAACGCTCCATATCGTTAATTATTGTCAGCACGAATTCTTTAGGCATTAAAGGGTTCGGTTGCCAGGTTTTCATTGCATTAGCATTTCTAGGTTGATCTGCTTTTATGAAGTCTTGAGTTAGCTTTCGTTTAAATCTCAGAAGTTCGTGCTCGGCTTTAGCGGTATGTTTATTTATAAAGTTTGGCACCCTTAACCATTGAGATACTATAATTTTACCTAGAATTAACTTTTCGTCTACATCCATTATTTTATCTTTTGCCGACAATATCGTTTTGGCAATTAAATTATTAACTCCATACGAATACAGAGGTTCAACCGTTTGAGCATAGAATGTTTCCCAAATCGTCTTTTCGTCATCCGTCTCGCCGTCAATGGTATAAAAGTTTTTTATGAAACCGACATTTTTAACGACATCTACGCGATTCTTTATGCGTTTACGTTTGCCTAAAACTATTATTTGATACTCCGATTTGTGGTTTTTTGTACCAAAATTATTTAAGTATACTTGAGGCACAATATGCTGGTTAACGGTAGGTTTATCTTTTTTCTTCGGCATTCATAATAATTATAACAAAAATACCAACTCATTAGCTAATCCGTAACCCTCAAATAATACCCCAAATCTTCACCGCTCCAGTTGTCCAGCACCCAGTCATGATACTTCTCCCAAAGCTCAGCATACAGTCTACTAAGTGCTTCGTTTTGTTTTCGTACCAATACCAGCATTTATGGTTAAGTACCATAGATAGCTCTGTTCCGTAAACCCTGTCATTTTTCCATTCCGCTCTAGCCCTTTTGTAAGTATCCCTAATTGCTTCCGCCCCAAAACGTTCCGCTATACTAAAATCTTCCCAAAAGGTAGTTTTACATTCATAATCTAAAAGTCGCACTTCTTATACCCTCGCATAAAGCTATCGACTGTACCATATTCCGCTTCAATATACTTTTTGTAGATATTGTAGTTAAGTAGTATATCTCGATATTCTCGACTACTCATGCCACAAGCCTTAATTACTTGACGTGCTTCCATAATCATATTGTATCTACCGCTTCGGCGGACTTGCTCATACTTGCAGAAGTTAGGCTCCCAACCCTCATTCACAATCATTTAAGATACTGCCTCACAATTACTAGACGCTCTAGTCCATACATGCTCAATAATCTCACCATTAGCTCAAAGGTCATATTCAACTTTACTTAAATAATTCAGCCTATCTTCGAGGCTTGGGAACTTTAAGTCATCAACCATCACAAAGTGATACTCTCCGTCTATACCTAAATACTTCATAACCATAATGGAACTTGGCGGTTGTTTCATAATAAGATCAATTACTGGCTTAAATGTCAAAAAAGTAAATGAAAAAACTTAGCCCCTAAATCTAATACCTAGAAGACAACAACCTACTTAAAACTTTTCCACTACCCACCATTTAGCCGAGGTAGCGTTGTCGACTGGCACTTATCATTGACGAGTGCTAGCTGCGCATGATACAATAGAGCAATGAATGATATATTTATCACAAAGCTTCAGGAACGACTCTCAGAAATAGAAAAGCTACGATGCCTTAACGTAGATAGCCAAGATTTTAAACGCTGGCATTACGCTACGCAGCTTGCCCTCAAACAAGCAGACGCGAACAGCGCCAATAGTTTTAAAATTATCAGATTTACTCCGCATGTTACTATAGAAAGCCTCGAATTGGAGTCTGCTAAAGAATGCTATCTAGACGGACTAAATCAAGCCGAGGCTTTGCTGAATGCTTTTATAGATACATTTTATGGAACTGATATTGTGAATAAGGATAACATATCTCACGACAACAACCAGTCTAACCAACCATTAGTTAACATTGTTAACAATGTCTCGCAGAAACAGTCTCAATCTATATCAAACCCAATCAATCTTTCAACATACAATAAAGAGACACAAGAAAAACTTAAGGAACTTGCCGAGGAGATTCGTAAGCCGAATAATCATGGTAAAGTTCTTCCTATTGTTAAATGGCTAGCAGACAAAAGTATTGACGCACTCATTGCTCTCCTACCGTCAGTGATTAAGTTTGAATAGACCGTATGATAGACGTCTCAATCAAACGCAATCATGATAGAGATACGAATCAAACAAAAGAAAAATTGTTGAATCTTGTATCGAAGTCTACGAAGAAAACAGTTTGCCATGATGCCAATCAACTCTTAGACTTATATGATGCATATGACGCTGCTTTTATAGCGGCTACCGAGTATTTTATCTACTACTGTATTATCGCTGCTCCGAGTGCAGTCAAGTATTTCAATGCGGCGGATGGTGGTCGAACTTGGCAATTCATTGGCGATGCCGTATTTGACGAAGGTATAAATGCTTTATGGCAGTTCTTCGATAATGGCGGCTTAAACATAATCCAAAGATTCGATAAAGCTTTTGGCACAAAAATTGGCAGTCTAATTCAGGACGAGAGAATAAAAGAGCTAAAAGAGTACCGCCATAAACGTGCTGCCCATCGTAATAGAAACGTTCATGAAAAAACGAGTATACGCTACGAAACACCAATTCATGTGCTCAATAAACTAAGGGAGGCCAAGACAAAAATTGACGATGAAGCAGATTTAGCTCAATCGATTTATATGCTTGATATTGAAAACTCATGCGCGATGAGAATTGCTTGGATACTTAATGATTTGAAGATTCCGGGAAGTATGTCCGAAGTGGTGCTGAAAGAAATTCACGATTTATGCTCGTAGTTTAACGAAGAACGCCTGCGTAAATGGTACGAGATTATTGGCAAAACTCTGAACATGCTAACTAGTCCTAAAGAAAAGCTTGATTTAGCTTAAGACATTGACGAGCTAAGCAAAGTAATCGTTGTTCCTCAAAAAGGCATTAACAACCAAAATTATAGAGGTGAAACCGTACCCTTAGGTCCAAGCTCTAGATGAGGGCAAACGTAAAATTGAACAAGAACTTATCAAAAACTCCTTCTCTGGGACATTAACAAAAAATTCGCCCATTTTACAGGGGTCGAATTCACTAAAATCACATTTATATAAGCTATGGTCGGGGCGACCTGACTCGAACAGGCGACCTCAGCGTCCCAAACGCTGCGCGCTACCAACTGTGCTACGCCCCGGTACAACCAATTATACCATACAACCACAAAATACACCAGAACTTTTCCGCAATTCCTTCCCATTTTCCTCAATCTGTGATAATATAATAGATATATCTGGGTGTGGCGCAGCTGGTAGCGCGCGCGGTTCGGGACTGCGAGGTCGTCGGTTCAAATCCGATCACCCAGACCATTTAGGATTTTTGGTCGCCAGACTAAAAATCACCCCATGTATTTTGCAACATATTATATATGGCATATCTGCCACATCTGAAACCATAATAAGGAGGTCATCGTGCCACAAGCCACCAAGAAAAAACCGCAGCAAAAGGGAAGCAATGTTCTCCGCTGGTTTTCGTTTATTTTTCTGCTCGTCATTTTTTGCGGCATGCTTGCCACTCTCTTTACTCCGAGCCAGACCATTGAAGAAGTTCCGCTTTCCGATGTGATCGCCCGTGCGAACGACGAAAATGGCGATATCGCGAAAATTACCGTCGAAGGTAGCACGCTTAAAATCACCAAGAAAGGCGAAGATCGTTATTCTCAAACTTCCCGCAAAGATGCTTCCGGCACACTTTACGAGCAGGGGCTCATCGACCATTGCGTCGACAAAAACGGTGATGAACTGACCGAATGTCAATCCAAGTATCCCGTCATCGAATACAAAGAAGTTTCTAGTTTCTGGGATTATGCCCTCGACATTGCAATTATTGTTATCCCGGTCATCATTATCATTCTATTCTTTAGCTCTATGATGCGCCAAGCCCAGTCTATGAACAATCAATCCATGGGCTTCGGCAAGGCTAAGGCAAAACTTTACGGCCCAGACAAGAAAAAAGTCCTCTTCAAAGACGTTGCCGGGAACGAAGCTGCGAAACAAGATCTCGAGGAAGTTGTTGATTTCTTGAAAGAGCCGAAAAAGTATGAAAAACTCGGTGCTAAGATCCCGCGCGGTGTTCTCCTTGCTGGCGAGCCTGGCACTGGTAAAACCCTCATGGCTCGCGCCGTCGCTGGTGAAGCCGCTGTGCCATTCTTCAGTATTTCCGGTTCCGAATTCGCCGAAATGTTCGTCGGTGTTGGTGCTTCTCGCGTCCGCGATCTCTTTGCGAAGGCGAAAAAGAACGCCCCCTCAATTATCTTCATCGACGAAATCGATGCCGTCGCCCATAAACGCGATGCCCGTGGTGGCGCCGGTCGTGAAGATGAGCAGACTTTGAACCAAATTCTCGTTGAGATGGACGGTTTCGACAATGACTCTGGCGTCATCGTCATTGCCGCCACGAACCGTGTTGATATGCTCGACAAGGCCCTCCTCCGCCCAGGTCGCTTCGATCGCCATATCAACGTCACTCTCCCGGAGCGCAAAGACCGTCTTGAGATTTTGAACGTTCACTTCAAGAACAAACCTGTCACGAAGGACGTCAATCTCGACGCTCTCGCCGCAAAAACCGCTGGTAGCTCCGGCGCCGACCTCGCTAATATCGCAAACGAAGCCGCCATTACCGCCGCCCGCGAAGGCCACAAAGAAATCACTAACCAAGATTTGACCGAAGCCTTTGAGCGTGTCGCCATTGGCCCGGAGCGCAAGAGCAAAGTCATGAATGACCATGAACGTAAGCTTACCGCTTATCACGAAGCTGGTCACGCCATTGTCGGCCATGTCTTACCGGATTCCGATCCTGTCCATAAAGTCACGATTATCCCTCGTGGGCACACCGGTGGCGTCACCTGGTTCCTTCCGCCCGAAGACCGCAGCTATAAGAATATTTATGAACTCAAAGACATTCTTGCTCGCGCTATGGGTGGCCGTATCGCCGAAAAACTCGTTTTCGGTCCTGAGGCCATCACGACTGGTGCCTCTTCTGACCTCCAAAATGTTGCCCAGCTTAGCAAAGAGATGATTGTCGAAGAAGGTATGGGTAAACAGACGCGCAACCTCGTCTTCCCGGAAGGGGAAACTGGCTATTATACTATCGCCACCGGCAAACCTTATTCCGAGAAAACCGCCGAACTTATCGATCAAGAAGTTAAACTTCTTTCCGACGAAGCCGCAGCCCGTGCTGAAGCTGTTCTGAAAGCAAACACCGCTGTCCTTGACCGCCTCGCCGAAGCTCTCCTGAAGCAAGAAACCCTTGAAGAAGAGGAGCTTGCTCCGCTTCTCAAAGACGCGAAACTCCCCGCCGCCGCCAAGCTTCACTAAATCTACTGCCACCGAAACTAAATAACACATCAAAATACCCCTACCAGACAGGGGTATTTTGTGATATAATGACTCCAAGTCGACCCACCGTTGCGAGCTGCACTTATCTCTCGCCGGAAACAAGTTGTCGACGCATGTGCCCGAGTGGCGGAATTGGCAGACGCGCTAGCTTCAGGTGCTAGTCTGAGCAATCAGGTGCAGGTTCAACCCCTGTCTCGGGCACCACGAATTTCATTATGGATAATAATACAATTTTCCGTGGCATCAAAGCCACTTTTGATTGCTCTGATTGGCAACAAGTCGAAACTATTGGCAACTTTTGGGAACGTGCTGCAGGTATAGTCCCGTGGATTGACCTCGTCGGGCTGGGTTGTAACTGGACGGCGGACGGGCAATATTTCGACTATGCTCTCGGTACTATCGAGGATAATTCGGAACTTATAGAAGCTCTTGCATCCATAGACTTTGCTTCACTCAGCCTAGAAACTACGCCCTGCGAAATAACTCTCCCGCCGCTTAGCGATCCAAAATGGGAAACTTTCTCTGGAAAAGATAGCGAAGTCAAAGAAATCTACGAAAGAGCCGATTGCTATCATCGCAAATACGACTATGAGCTCGAATATCTAGACGGAAAAGGCAACTTTTCCACCATAATTCACTTCATCGAACCGAAGCATTCATAAGAAGCATCTATAATCATGCCAGTCTTCCGTATCTGGAAAAGTATGGTATAATAGAAACAACTAGTTTTGATCAAAATAACAATAGGGAAGGAAACTTATGTCCGGACACAGTAAATGGGCCACCACCAAACGCCAGAAAGCCGTCGTCGACGCAAAACGTGGCGCGCTCTTCACGAAAATTGCTAACCAAATCGCTATCGCCGCACGTTCCGGCACCGACCCAAACATGAATCCGTCGCTTGCGATGATGCTCGAGAAGGCCCGCCAGGCAAACATGCCAAAGGTGAATATCGAGCGTGCTATTGCCCGCGTCGCCGACAAGTCCGCCGCCGCCCTCATCGAGGAAACCTATGAAGGTTACGGTCCCGGTGGCGTTGGCATCATTATCGAAGTCGCGACCGACAACAAAAACCGCACTATGCCAGAAGTTCGCAACACTCTCTCGAAGAATGGCGGCCGCATGGCTGACCCTGGTTCTGTTATGTTTCAGTTTGCCCGCAAAGGTTGGATTATGATTTCCGAAAAAGGCGAAGATGCTATGATGACCGCGCTAGATAGCGGCGCCGAAGATGTTGACGAAACCGATGAAGGTCTCGAAATCCTTACTGCGCCGAGCGACCTCATGAAAGTCCGCGCCGCTCTGATTGACGCTGGACTCACCGTCACCGACGCCGAGCTGAAATACGTCCCGACCACGACCATTGCTGTCGCCGAAGCCGGCGAAGAAAAAGTCGAGAAACTTCTTGATGCTCTTGACGACCTTGACGACGTCACCGCCGTCCATACTAACGCCGCATAAAACAGCACAGGCCCTAAAATCAGAAACTCCTCCATGTAGAAACGCGGAGGAGTTTTTTCTAATTACAAACCCAAAACGTTAACTACAAATGTAATCCCGGCTTCAGAGCTTTCTTTCCCCCAATCGGCGGCCGCACCTTTTCGCCCTCAGCCGGCATAATCAGGTGCGCATGCAACCTTGTGAGCGACGCCCCCGATCGTGCCGGATCGCCAAAGCGCATACAGAACGCCCCGCCTTCCATCTGATACTCGTTCATCAACTTATACCAAATCTGCTGCATATCCAGCCACATCTCCGGCGTCATATCTTCGATTTTATAAACCGGATCCACTGCTACAATCAAAAACTGCTGCTCCGCCCCCTCATAAGGGAAACGATTCCGCGAAACATGCCAATACTTCGTCATGAACAGAATCTCTTGCTCAATATACTCCGGCGCCATCGGATCGCGGTCCGCCGCCTCCATCCACAGCATAATATCTAGTTGTTCCTGTCCCCGTGCGTTTGGCGGATAAATATATTTATACTGATCCCAACCCCACCTAACTTCAGAGCCGGGCATCCCCGCCTCGACACCGGCTAAGTCTTCGCTACTCATTGCCACCCTCCACTAAACAAATCGTCTTGATACCCTTCTTCTCCGCCAAAGCGTGCGAACGCTTGCTCCAGTTTCGATCCGGATGATCTTCGAGATAATAAATCTCTTTCACGCCCTTGTTCGCCAAAACTTTCATACAATGATCGCAGGGGAACAACGTTACATAAAACGCCGCATTCTCGAGCGTTTTTACTTTTCCGAGCTTCTTCAAAAGATTAATCTCCGCATGTTCAACCGTGTCATAAAACAACTCTGTCCGATTCTGAATATCATACTCTGGAATCGTAAAATCAATCTGGTTCGTTCCGAACATCCACTGCCCGTTCCAAAAACACGCCGCTGCCGTCGGACAAACATCGTCCGTCGATTTCCGCAATTCTTTCAAGAGCTCTGGAATAGGTTCTGGCATTTCTTTTGAATAATGAATTCGCTTCTTCATGCCAGCCGCCGCCTTCGCAACTTTTTCTTCAACCCCCTCCACCTTGCGCAGGCGACTACTGAGTGTAATCTGGCGAATCTTATCCGAAGTTGAAGTTTTCGCCTGGCGTGGCAAAACCGCTACTTTCCCGCAAAACTTCTCCAACTTCTCGACCTGTTCGTCCGTATAATTTTCCTTAATCGCGACCAAAACATCCGGCTTCACCGTCTTAATCAAATGCCACTTCGGCTCGTCCACCGCCTTCACTACGACTTCGTCAGCAATACCGAGCAGGGAAATAAACTCATACCGCTCCCCCTCCGGGATTACCGGCCGCGTCGGCCCTTTGCGTTTGCGGATCTTCTCGTCGCTATCCATCGCAATAATCAAGAAGTCACACAACCCCCGCGCTTTCAAAATATACCGTAAATGTCCGAGGTGGAACAAGTCCCACGATCCCTGCACTAGCCCAATCGACTTGCCGGCCTTCCGCGCCTCGCTCACATTCTCTAGAAACTTTGAATCGAGCATTTCAAAACTCCCGTCTCCTCGTCAATAATCATTTGCTCGCTCACCATCTTTTTCGTCATATTTTGTTCCATTTTAGCTCCTTTATAATTAACTCTCGAAAACCCAATTACCAAACTCCGCAAACCTAAATCGCCACCGGAATCCCTTTTATAGCCGGCTCCGGTTCATAATCCGTCAGCTCAAAATCATCCGGTCTATAATCAAACAAGCTATCATGCCGATTTATAATCTTCAAAGTCGGGAACGCATGCGTCGGTCGTGCCAAAAACTCCTCAATCATCGGAATCTGATTTTCGTAAATATGCGCATCAGAAATCATATGTACGAACTCATGCGGTTCCAGTCCCAGAACATCTGCCACCGCTAGCAGCAGCGCCGAATATTGCACCCAGTTGCTCGGGCAGCCAATCAGAATATCGCAACTCCGCTGGAACATCACCATACTGAGTTTCCCGTCCAGAATCCGGAAATGAATCCACCCGTGGCACGGGCAGACTACAACTTTCTGCTGATGATCCTTATTGCGAATCGTATATTGCGGAATCCACGGCGAAATAAAATGCGTTTTCAGCTCCGGTCGCTCGCGCATTTGTTTCAAAATCTCCGCGAATTGGTTAAACGCTTCGCCCTCTGCCGTCGGAAAATCATGGAAAGCCGCACCATACGAACCCGGCCCGAGATCACCCTCCGCGAGTCCCCGCTTCGCGCACTTTTTCTCCGTACACCACGATTTCCACCACTTACACTTATATTCCTCTAATTCCTCCTGCGTCCGCGCCCCATTTATAAACGCCAAAAGTTCACCGACAGCCCCTTTCCAAAACCCTTTCAGGCTCCGCTCCGTCAAGAACGGCACCCCATTCTCTAGAATATTAAACCTCGACACTGGCGCCCCCAGCAAATCAATCGTCCGCACCTCTTTCCCGTCCTTGTCTACCATTGGCGACGGCCCCCACGTCCCCTTCTCTAGCACCGTCCGTATTAAGTTCTTATACTGCTCATCCGGCGTGCGCTCGCTATACGGTCTATATTCAGCTGTCATCATACCTCCAGTTCTTTATCTTATTATATACTATATCTCCCCAGTTTCATCTAAAAATCCATGTCAAAATTACAACCACTATATGATATACTAAACCCATGAGCTTCGATTTTAAGAAAGAATACAAAGAATTTTACCTTCCTCCGAAAACTCCGCATCTCATCGAGATTCCGTCCATGAACTATCTCGCCGTTCGCGGCCACGGCGATCCGAACCTCGAAGGCGGCGAATATAAGGCTTCCATCGGCCTGCTCTACGCAATCGCTTTCACGCTCAAAATGAGTCATAAAACTTCGCACAAGATTCCTGGCTTTTTCGAGTATGTTGTCCCGCCACTCGAAGGTTTTTGGTGGCAAGACGGCTCCGATTCGCTCGACTATAGTCGTAAATCCGACATGAATTTTATTTCCGCCATTCGCTTACCCGATTTTGTCACGCGCGCCGATTTTGACTGGGCTATTGAAGAAGCCACGCAGAAGAAGAAACAAGATTTTTCCAAAGTTGAGTTTTTGACTTATAATGAAGGCTTGGTTGTTCAATGCCTTCACCTTGGAAGTTATGACGACGAACCGGCAACTATCTCCGCCATGAACCAATTCGCCTCCGACAACAACTATACTCTCGACATCAAAAATCCCCGCTATCATCACGAAATCTATCTCAGCGATCCTCGCCGCTGCGCCCCCGAGAAACTCAAAACCGTCCTCCGCCACCCCGTCAGGAAACTCGCTTGCGCTCCATAGCCGCAAAACCTCGTCGGAAAAGTTGCCAACCTCGATAACCTGTGCTATAATGAAACACGGAAGGGTGGCCGAGTGGTTGAAGGCACCGGTCTTGAAAACCGGCAGGTTAACGCCTCGCAGGTTCGAATCCTGTCCCTTCCGCCAGGAAGACGATTTTATAATATTCATAGAATATTATAAAATAGGCTTTCTTCCAAGAAAGCAGATAGGATGTCGAACGTAGTGAGACTTCCTGTCTCCAGAACTGTGGTACCGTAGCTCAGATGGTTAGAGCGTGGGACTCATAAGCCCAAGGTCACTGGTTCGATCCCAGTCGGTACTACCATTTTACCTAGATCATGAAGAAAACTAATTTAGATAACAACGCTGTCATTGAAATAAATCGACAGTGCTATGATGCTTTGGGTGCAGATTACACCGAAGGCGTCCCTGACTTTGAAATTATTGAAAAGAATAATATTTGGCAAAAGTTTCTCGAAAATTTGCCAAAAGATGGCAAGAAAATGCTAAATGTCGCTTGCGGAACTGGCGATACTTCGGTTTGGTTAGACAATCATGGCTACGAAGTCACTTCAACTGACTTGTCTCCGGAAATGATCAAAGTCACGGCCGAGAAAATGCCAAATTCACGCAATCTTGTCCTCGGCGCTACCGAACTGGATCAGCTAGGAAACGAAAAGTTTGACGGTATTTTTGCAATTCACCTTATTCAGCATCTCAACAAATCCCTTATTGAAAAGTTTTTTCAACAAGTCCATGACTTACTATCTGATGATGGTAAGTTTTTGCTTGTCTTCACGAACAACTGTTTCCCGGAAAGCGGTTACCAGCTTGAAGGGTCGAAAGAAAACCTTTACATCGTATGGTATAAACACAACCTCGAGGATATTGTCCCACTTTTGAATAAAGCACATCTCGCGCCGATTGAATTCTGGGCCCAAAAAGTCCTTCCCGACGCCTGCGGTGTTGACTGTCCGTTTGCCTTCATTTGCCAAAAGTCTTAACTAGTCGCTAACCGTGTTATAATAATACCATGAAGACCAAAAAAGGTTTCACTCTCATCGAACTTATGATTGTCGGCGCTTTTGCCGCGCTACTTTTGATTATTTTCTTCGTCCAGAAGGCGAACGTCGACGCCATGGATCGCGACGACGACCGCAAAGTTGCTATCAACGCCATGTATTATGCTCTCGAAGAATATTATGCCCCGACCCACGACGGTTTTTACCCATCCGAAATCTCGGAAGACGTCCTCCCGGTCATCGACCCCGAACTCTTTACCGACCCCTTCGGCACCAACCTCGGCATCGACGGCAGCTCTTATAGCTATGAACCGGCGAACTGCGACGAATCCGGCCAATGCCGCGAATATATCCTCCGCGCTCAGCTTGAAAAAGAAGATACTTATATCAAGCGCGGCAAACGATAATCCGAACTCAAAATAGGAGGTAAAAATGATTCAGTTTAACACCGAACAGCCAGTTGCGGTGAATCTTGCGGCTACTCAAGAAATTATCAGCCAAATCCGCGCCGATGCTATGGGCGGATGGTTCGAGCTGCCCGAAAAACACGAACGTGGCGAAATGCAGACCGAGCTTGCCAGTATCAAATCCGCCGCGGCGAAAATTCAGTCCAACTCCAAGTTCCTCGTCTGTATTGGTATTGGCGGTTCCTACCTCGGCCACCGCGCTCTCATCGAAGCTCTCGGAAGTCTCCCGGAAACTGAAGCGAAGACCAAGATTCTCTATGCTGGCAACTCCTTAAGTCCGCTTGCTTTCGACAAACTTTTAAAAACTCTCGGCGACGCCGATTTCTCTATCAATGTCATCTCGAAATCTGGCACTACGACCGAACCCGCCGTCGCTTTCCGTTTCCTGAAAGAAAAACTCATCCAGAAATACGGCACCGATGGTGCTCGCGCCCGCATTTATGCCACGACCGATGCGAACCGCGGCGCTCTGCATGACGAAGCTCTCCAAGAAAAATACACCCGCTTCGTCGTCCCGGACAACATCGGCGGTCGCTACTCGGTTTTTAGCGCAGTCGGTCTTTTGTCTCTCGCTGTCGCTGGTATCGACATCGACAACTTGCTCGCCGGTGCCGCTGCGGAATATCACGACACTTTTGACCATCAGCTCGCGAACGCTGCCGCGATAAAATATGCCGCCACCCGCGCCGAACTCGCCGCGAGTCGTCACGACGTCGAGATCCTCGCGACTTTTGAGCCACAGCTTCAATATTTTGAAGAATGGTGGAAGCAGCTTTTCGGCGAATCCGAGGGCAAACAAAACCAGGGAATCTTCCCGGCCTCCGTCGTCTATACGACCGACCTCCACTCTCTTGGCCAATATCTCCAGGAAGGCCGCCGCAACATTTTCGAGACCATGCTTGAACTCGAACAGGCCCCGGCGACCGATTTCGCTGTTCCTTCCGATATTCAAAACCTTGATGGTCTGAACTATCTCGCCGGTAAGAACCTCAGTTTTATTAACCAGAACGCTCTTGACGCCACTATCGCCGCGCACCGCTCCGGCGGTGTCCCCGTCCTCGAAATCAAAGCCCCCGACCTTTCCGCCCGTTCGCTCGGCGCGCTCGTCTATTTCTTCGAACTTTCTTGCGCCATCTCTGCGAAGCTTCAGGGTGTCAATCCTTTCGACCAACCCGGCGTCGAAGCCTACAAAACCAATATGTTCATGCGCCTCGGCAAACCCGGCTTCTAGCCGTCACAAAATGTTGTAAAAATTACAACAAAACGCAAATAATCTACCAAAACCATAATCAGTTTGCCAAAACTTTACTTTTAGCGTATACTTTTTATATGAAGAAAACGCGCGTAGTTATCGCTCTCGGCGGCAACGCTCTCCAGAAAAACGGGGAAGTAACTGCCGAAGCCCAGAAATCCGTCGCCGAACAAATCGGCAGCACAATCGCGCGCCTTGCGAACAAATACGAAATCATCGTCGCCCATGGCAACGGTCCTCAGGTCGGCAACATCCTCATTCACGAAGAATCTGCCGCTACGCCGGCCGCCCCTGCTATGCCTCTCGAAACCGCAGTCGCCATGAGCCAGGGCCAAATCGGCTATTGGCTTTCTCAAGCCATCGGCAACGCCTTCGCCAGGGAACATCGCCATAAAAA
>CAOQNC010000002.1:0-19933 GCA_948511255.1 uncultured Candidatus Saccharibacteria bacterium
TAACTCTGGTCGTTAAACCGTATGGTTATGTTAAGGTTTGGGCTGTTCCAATTTCGCTCGCCACTACTTTCGGAATCATTGGTTATTCTCTTTTCC
This sequence comes from uncultured Candidatus Saccharibacteria bacterium, assembly GCA_948511255.1. GTDB lineage: Bacteria > Patescibacteriota > Saccharimonadia > Saccharimonadales > Saccharimonadaceae > Nanosyncoccus. The sequence goes on from CAOQNC010000002.1 coordinate 97, forward strand.
TCAACCTACTAAGATGATTCAGTTCGGCTGGTTCCCGTCTATTTACCCTATGTGTTCAGGTAAATGCAACACAACATGACTTGTGCTAGGTTTCCCCATTCGGAAATCCCCGGATCAACTCTCGTTCTCAGATCCCCGAGGCTTATCGCAGAGTCCTACGTCCTTCTTCGGTATTGATTGTCAAGGCATCCACTATCAGTGCCCTTATGTACCTTTTTATGCATTGACTTAACTAACAATCGAAGTTCGATACATCAATCGTTAAGTTCCGTCTTACAATTAAGCTTCTTTCTTCTGTTCAAAGAAAGAAACAATTTCATCGTTGTCTCAAATTGTTAATTCGAAATCTTAAACACGGGATAATTCTATAAGTGATAGATTTACCTCGCATAGTTTCTATCTTAATGCAGTGGTTGTTCTCCACAACTTGCTTAACTGTTCTTCATTATAGCGCATCCTTCGCGGCAAGTCAACACTTTTTTCGAAGATTTTTTGAGATTTTTGGACTTTTTTGCGATTTCGCGCAATCCACCTCTGTAAAGCCGTTCAACGCGTGGGCGTGGATAGTCAGATTTTCGAGTTCAATCCGGAGATAATTTCGGGTTTTATTTGCGTTTTTGACACAGATATTATCTGGATATGGTTCTATTGTAGCACGGGTGACTGAAAATGTCAATAGTTTTTATGGTTAGATTTGACGGGGATGTCAAGTTGCGGAATGTAGTCGGCGTAGAAGCAGTGAGCCATATTAGGTAACAGGTGAGCGTTTTTAAGCGGTGCCGATGGTAGCAAAAGAAAGAAAAACCCACGCCTACTTATATTCGGCGTGGGTTGCTTGTAATTAGTTATTTTCTTTGAAGCTCAGCAAGGATCTGGTCGACATTAGCCATTTTATTGACTTCGTCCATATTGACACCACGGTTGGCATACCATGCATGGCATTTTGTTCCATTCGCAGGACGGAGATCCCTACTTCTTAACCTACGACCCAACCGCAAAGCAAGTGTACGCAGGGTCCCGATTTCGTCCTCTGCAATAAGGGGCTGTTCAGGTGGGCGCTGTTCACCAACTTCATCTAATGTCTGTTGCGCACGGCAAACATTTAGGAGATCGGCCAGGGTTTTTACTTGGCATTTTTTATAGCATACCTGATAAGGCGGCAAAGATGAGTCAGTTTTGAAATCTGAAGTCGTTGGTAGGCGATGGTTTGCTCGGATGAAAGCATGGATTCTATCCTCAATAATTGCTCGAGTATATAGACCGTTCATCGGTCTGAGTATTCTTAATTCTGGGCGGTCAGGATCAAGTTGCGTTGCTAACTCAGGTAAGCAGCCTAGGCTGCCGAATCGGTTACGATACACATGACGGTTGCTTAATTCTGAGCACGCGTCAATCTCGCCACCGTTCAACCATTTGCCAACGGCAATACTAGCTTCTAGATATGCTCCGAGCATATCTTCTTTAGAAACTTCGGAGTCTACCGTAAGGCCAGTAGCCTCTGCTAGCTCCTGCCAGTTGGAAAAATGTTTCCAGATTGTACTGAGGCTTGGGAGGCACGGGTCGTCCTTGATTTTCGATGAGCACGGCATTTTGCCGTCTTTTATATTGTCTCGGAACGCTTGGACGATTGTTTCCTTAGTCCATCTATTCGGAATGCGGTAATACTCAAGTCCCGCCGCTTCAACGGCCTGCTGATAGCCACCAAAAAGACGGTTAAGAGTGACGAGGCTATAGAGTGGCCGAACGTCAATATGGCACAGTTTAGTCGTATTATGCTCTTTGGCATACTCTTGAAGACTATGGATAACTTCTGCTGCCGTGAACATGTGTAGTCTACGTTCAATAATTTGCTCAAGCTCGACACGCTCTACGCGGAACTTCGTGGCGGGGATGTTGACGATGAGGGGGTCAGGCTTCGGGGAGGCAGAGGAAGTCGGAATGGGCGGGAGGCGCTTCTTGGCGGTTTCTTCCATCTCGAGGATCGTGGAGATGCGCTCGAGGTTTGCGACGTAGTCGAGGACGCGCACGGCGCGCTTCGTAGCGCCAGTGCGGAGGCCGCGGCCGAGTTGCTGGAAGAAAATCGTCGAGGATTCGGTCGAGCGGAGGAAGACGATGGCGTCCGTCTCGGGGACGTCAATGCCTTCGTTCAACATATTAACCGAGATGACGACGCGGAGTTTGCCGGCACGGAATTCGCTCAAAACGGCTTCGTTCAGGGCGGAGCTCTGACCGGAATGGATCACGGCAGCTTCGCCGCCGAAGTGATGCGACATGTTTTTAGCATGGTCGATGCTCGAACAAAAGACAAAGATGCTGGGATTCTCCAGGTCAGAGAGCTGTTCACGGATAGACTTCACAATGTCTTCGTCACGTTGAGGAGCGAAGATGGTGCGATTTAGCTGGGACAGGGAGACTTTTTCGCCCGACGCGGATGGGCCGACATATTTCTCGAATTCCTCTTGGTTGAGGTCGTCGAGCATGATGCGGTAGTCGACGCGGGCAAGCCAATCTTGGTTCCAGCCGTCGTAGATATCCATCTCATAGAGAACTTGCTCGTAGGTATCCAGGATGTCCTGGCCATCCATGCGGTCTTTCGTGGCGGTGAGCCCCAAAAGGAACTGCGGCGCGAAATAATCAACCATGGGCTGATAAGTTTCAGCCGAGGTATGATGCGCCTCGTCAACAAGGACGTAGGCGAAGGCATCGCTCGGGAACTCCTCACGGTGGTCACGCATGGTTTGGAACGTGGCGAATAAGAAACTAACGGCATGCCGGGTCTTGTAATTCCCCGTATAGAGACCGTAGCTATATTCTTCGCCAAAGACTTTCTGGAACTTACGCTTCGATTGAAGGAGTATCTCTTCCTGATGACAGAGACAGAGGACGCGGGCGTTGGGCTGAGTTTCGAGGAACTGGCGGACGTCAAAGGCGGCGGTCAGAGTCTTGCCGAGTCCGCTCGCCATGATGACTAGCCCTTTCTTCACGCCGTCTTCGCGAGCTTTCGCAAGGGCGGCGAGGCAGTCGAGCTGATAGGGGCGAGGAGTATACACACGAATCACTCACTTTCTATAGATTATTTGGTGTTGTCCGGGTTCGAAGATTGGAGTTTAATGAAGCTTTGCGGGTTTGGAGGATTGACTAGAAATAACTAACTATTAAGTTGCTTCGGTCGCCCCTACTATTTATCAGGGGCGCTCAATTGGTCTTTTATGGGGAGGTTAGTATATCCGCAAGGATATACTACTTCTAGGAACTAGAATTGCCCCATGTCTCCATTGTAGCACACTTTTTCATTTTTGTCAATGGTGCTTGCGGTTTTTGAGAAGTTTCGTCAAATGGATTCTACTTGACTGGCTTTAGATGCTATACTCGACGAGCTCGCAGTTGTCGAGATGGAAGCCGCGGAGGTCGGTGTCAGGGGTGTAGCCGATGATGTTATAATGGAGGGTTTTCAGGAGGGTGCCGTGGGCAACGACGAGGATGCGGGCGTCGGGTTCGGAGGCGTGGCGCGAGAAGAGGTCGTCCAAGAAGGACTTCGAGCGGGCGAGGACGGCCTGGATGGGCTCGAGACCGTAGATGTCGGTATTCTGGCGGATGTCAAGGTCGTCGACGCCGAGATTATCCCAGTCGACAATCTTCCCTTCGAGGTCACCGTAGCTACGTTCGATGAGGAGATCGTTATATATAATATCAGGGCGGTTGTTAGTAATAATCTGGGCGGTTTTCTTCGCGCGGCGAAGAGGAGAGGTGTAGACATAGTCAAACTGGAGACCTTCGGCGGCGATACGGTCTTTCAGGGCTTCGGCCTGGGCGATGCCGGTGGCGTTTAGTTCGATGTCGGCGACACCTTGGGCTTGCTTGCCGATGTTCCAGTCGGTTTGGCCGTGGCGGACGAGATAGAGTTTCATATATATTATATCCTGATTATTTATGGTAGATTTGGACGAGATTAAGCGGAGCGACAATTCCCTGGCGGGCGTTGTCGATGGCGCCGATAATGAGGTCTTGGACACGAAGCTGGTCGCGCATGGCAAGGATTTCTTCGTAGGTGAACCATTTGACATCGATGATTTCGGTGTGATTGAGGGGAGAAAATTTGGTGCCGTCGGTCGTCGCGGTGAACATGATAAGTGCGAAGACGTCTTGTTGACTGACGTGATTCCCGAGCTGGCAGATACCGGTTAGCTCGACATCACAGCCGGCTTCTTCTTTTACTTCCCTAGCCGCTCCCTCGAAAAAGGTTTCGCCGGGCTCGAGATGACCGGCTGGGAAGCTCCACTTTCCGCGGCATTTCTCTTTTCCCTCTTGGACGAGGAGATATTTGCCGTCTTTCTCGACGAGGGCGCCGACGATGATGGCGGTCTGAGCGGGTTCAAGGGTAGACTTAGGGGCGAGTTGTGGGGCGGACTGAGCAGTGGATTGGGAATTTTCCATAATTATATATTCCTTTCGGTTAGGGTTTTGAGCTTTTCGTGGACGGCGGCGGTGTCGGTCCGGAGGGTCTGGAGGCGGCAGTCGATGTCGGTGCGGGCCATTTTTAGGGTGCGCTTCAGGACGGGGTCGTCCGCGAGGGGGTCGAAGAAGTCGTAGAAGACCTTGGCTTCTTCGGGGGTGCGGATGAGGAGAGAGGCGTAGCGAGGGTAGTCTTCGATGGATTTGTCGCCGGTGAGTTCTTTAACGTAGCCCCAATGGGTCGTGAGCCAGTCGAGGACGCGGGCGCGGGTGCGGTGGTTGCGGAGGAGGTAGATGTAGAGGAAGATGTGGTCCTGCGGGCGGACGATTTCAGGCTGCTCGAGGAGTCGCATGAGACGAGCGAGGTTTTCTGGCTGTTCGGCGAGGCCGGCGATCGTGAAGATGAGGTCGGCTTTTAGCTCGGGATCAGTCTCGGATTGGTATTTTTCAAGGAAGAGCGGGAAGATTTTGGATTCGTCTTCGTGGAGCTTGGCGGCGAGGGTATGGCTACGGAGCTCAGGATCAAGGTCGTGAAGGTCATCGGTCGTATCATACATACTTGCTAATTTGTCAAGAATAGGCTTATCTTGAACATAATAAGCGATATTTAGCAAAGCATCGCGGACGTGGATGGCATTTTCGTCGGTGAGAGGGCCGAAATCGACGGCGGCGAAGCGCGGTTGATAGAGATGAGAGAGGTAATGCTTGTATTGTTCGGCGGGTTCGGTGTCAGGAGGACAGAAAAGCTTCAGATCGCCGATGACGCCAGTGAGGATTTCCCAGACGGGAGCGGAGGTCTCGTCGGCGAAGCGGGGGAGGAGGTCGAGAAGCGAGGCGGAAGGAATATCGGGCGTCTTCGCGAGGAGCATACGGTCAATGAGGAGGCGGAGTTTCTGCTCGAGAGTGAGTTCATCGAAACGGTCAAGCTTGTCCTGGAACTCGTCGTCGGTCAGGGCGAGGAGGTAGTGACCAGACATGTCGTCCTTCACCTCGGGGAGAGGCCAGCGGGTGTCGTCGGTCTGACCGTTGATGAGAAAGCGGTGCTGGGAGGGTTCTGGCGTGGCGGGTTCGGCGGGGCTTTCGCCGGCGAGCTTCGGGGCAGAGGTGGTGATAGCGGGGTAGCCAGGCTGGGAAATCCAGGCGTGCATGAAATCTTTAACTGGGAAGTCGGCGTAAGGCTGGAGAGAGTTCCATAGGTCATCGCCGACGGTGTTTTGATACTGATAACGGTTGAAATAATCGCGGATGCCCTTCATGAAGGCGGCGTCGCCCATGAGGCGGTAGAGCATAAGCATTAGGCGGGCGCCTTTCGCGTAGACAATAGCAGAGTCGAAGAGGGTGGCGATTTCGACAGGATCGTGAACTTCTTGTTGGACGGACTGGACGCCGGGGAGCGAGTCGCGCTTCAGAGCGGCGAGACAGTCGGAGGTGAAGAAATCTTGCCAGATATTGAACTCGGGGTAGAGGGCATCGGTCGCGACGAATTCCATCATGGTCGCGAATGATTCGTTCAGCCAGAGGTCGTCCCACCAAGCCATAGTGACGAGGTCGCCGAACCATTGGTGGGAAAGTTCGTGGGTGACGGTGATGGCGACGGATTGCTTCGTTTCAAGCGTAGCGCTTTCGTCGGCGAGGAGGCAAGATTCGCGGTAGGTGACGAGACCCCAGTTCTCCATGGCACCAGCTTCAAAATCAGGGAGAGCAACTTGGTCGAGCTTCGGGAGAGGATACTTCACGCCGAACTTCTCGTCGTAAAAATCAAGAGCCTTCGCCGCAGTGTCGTTCGCAAAAACGAGCGAGGACTTCGGCTGGTTCAGGGCGGCGTAGGAAGTGACCTTGACGCCGTGCTGGTTCGTCGTCTCGACGGAGTGGAAGGGGCCGACAACCCAGGCAAGGAGATAGGTCGACATTCGCGGGGGCGACTCGAAGGTGAAGGTGTTGGCGGTTTGAGCTTCTGACGAGGTATTAGTGTCGGACTTTAGCGGTGTATTCGCGAGGACGACATCATGCTCGGCAAGATCGGGGATTTCGAGAGTGAGGTCAAAAGTCGCTTTCGCGGTGGGTTCGTCGATACAGGGGAAACATTCGCGGGCATAGTGCGACTCAAACTGAGTGGCTGCGATTTTCTGGGTCGCGCCGTCGTGTTGATAAGTCGAGAGGTAGCAGCCCTGCATGTTTTTATTCAGGGTGGTCTTGAAGGAGATTTCGAGGTTGATGTTCCCCGGCGCCGGGGCAGGGATTTCGAGGGTGTCGGAGAGATGCTTGAAGTCAAGGGACTTTTTGTCGGTAAGAGTTGGAGTTCTATCGGCGGAGTTTGGGACGTCGAGGACTTGCGCGACGGAGAGGATTTCGAGGTTGACGGCGTGGAGTTTAATTATGTCGGCGTGAGCTATGCCGCGGATCTTCACGATGCCTTCGATGAGGTCGCGGGTGCGGTCGATTTTGAGATTGAGGTCGTAATGCTCGGGGGTGAAATATTGAAGAAGTCTTTCCATGTATATAATTATATCACGCGGGAGACTTCTTCGAGGGTGGTTTCGCCGCGGAGGGCGGCGAGGAGGCCTTTCTGCTCGAGAGTGAGCATGCCGTGTTGTTTTGCGGAGGTTTCGATGGCTTTCGTGCTGATATCGGCGATGTCGCCGCGGAGGAAGCCTTGGATTTCGTCGGAGACGACGAGCTGCTCCATGATGACGGTGCGGCCGAGGTAACCAAAGGGGGCGGCTTCGCTCGCGACGGGGTGATAGAGGGTGAGATTGTTGAAGTCGATGTTTTCGGTGCCGGGCGCGCCTTCGAGAGTACGGCGGAAGTAGTCGGCGGTGGCGTCGTCAGGCTTGTAGGCCTCCTTGCTATCGGCGAGCTTGCGGACGAGGCGCTGAGCGATAAGAAGGCGAATGGAGCTCGCGAAAATCGGGTTCGTGCCGATGAGGTCGATCATGCGGGAGAAGGCAGCGGCGGTGGAGTTCGCGTGGAAGGAAGAGAGGACGAGGTGGCCGGTGATAGAGGCTTGGATAGCAGTGCGGGCGGTGTCGGCGTCGCGAATCTCGCCGACCATGACGACGTCAGGGTCGAGACGGAGGACGGAGCGAAGACCGTCGGCGAAAGAACCGCCGTCGTTCGTATAAATCGGAATCTGAGAGATGCCGGTGATGCCGTATTCGATCGGGTCCTCGAGGGTAATAATCTTGCGGTCGGTCGTGTTCAGGGCATTCAAAATCGAGTAGAGGGTGGTCGACTTACCAGAACCAGTCGGACCGACCATAAGGACGAGGCCGCGGGGGTGAGAGATGATTTCGCGGATGGTTGACATTTCGGTATCGGAGAGGCCGAGGAGGTCGAGATTCAGAAGACTTTCGTCGAAGTTGAAGAGACGGAGGACGGCATCTTGGCCATACATGGTCGGGACCATCTCGACACGGATGTTCAGGAGGTGAGAGGCGCCGCCGCGATGGATTTCTTGCTGCATATGGCCGGATTGGGGTTTCGTCGAGGCGGTGGAGATGTTCGCGCGGGCGGAGAGCTCGCCCATGAAGATACGGTAGCGGTCCTTATCGATGTTAGCGACGGGATGGAGGATGCCGTCAACGCGCATGCGGATACGGATTTCGGTGCGCATGTTCTCAATATGGATATCGGAGGCGCCGAGCTTGTCGGCCTGGTCGAGGAGGAAGTCGAAGACTTTTTCGGTCGAGACGGTGCTGAGGGTCTGGCTAACTTCAGCGATCGTCTCGGAGTCGCCTTCCTTCGCGATCTTGATGTCGTCGTAATGAACCTCTTTCGGCGGATCGTAGCGGAGCATGAAGACTTGATAAGCAGCTTTCGAAATGAGGAAGAAACCGACATGCTGACCCTGGTCGATGTATTTTTTGCGGAGTTCGGGGATGAGACTGTTCGGGGTCTGACTAGTGACCATGAAGCGGAAGGGGAGCTCTTCGGTCCCGGCTTGGAGCGGGATGATGAAATCTTTATGCATCTGGTCGACGGAGAGAACGTCAGGGACGAGGGGGATGGTGTTTTCAAAATCACGGGTATCGAGATAGGGCAGGCCGAGGATACGGGCGCGGTTGCGCGTGGCTTGTTCTTCGTTTTCGCGACGTTTACGTTGGATTTCTTGCTCGTTCATATAATATTATATTAGCATAAGTTTGATAGTTTTGCGGATTTTTGGGAGTTTTCCACAGGCTAAACAGGGGTTTTGTAATTTCTGAAAAGTTTTTTGGAAAAAGGTGTTGACTTTTGGCTTATGGTTTGAGATAATTTAAGCACAAAGGTCATAAAAGGAAAAACATGAAACTAAACACAAAAACAAAATACAGTTGTGTTGGATTTGCGAGTAGTGCTGCGGCGCTCGGTTTAGTTGCGATGGCGATGATCTGCCCTGGGGTAGATGGCGCGTTCGCGGCAGACGAGACGACGGAGTCAAACAACTTGACTGTAGGGTTCGACGTGCGAGCGCCCCAGGAGAACGTGGAGTTGTTCACTGGCAATTTGAATGTTAGTTTTACGGTGAATCCATACATCGAAATTAGCCAGAACCCACAGGATGTGGCGATTACCGCGGCTGGCCCGACTAGCGACGGCTTGACGCAGACTGGTTCGACGCCATTCGCTGTGAGAACCAACAGCAGCACCGGGTTCGACGTCTACGTGACAGCTGACAATAATTTGTTGTCGCCGACGGACGCCTCAAATCCAGCAGCTATCAATCCGATTGCGGCGAGCAATACCGCTCTGACGGCGTTCGGCAAGAACACTTGGGGCTATTCGGTGACGGATTCTGGCACCAATGCCACTACTTATCGGACGATTACCGATAAGACCAAGGCCTATGCGAAGTCCGGCTTCTCGTCGACCGCAACCAATTTGCAACTAAACTTCGGCACGAAGGTTGACGATACCTTGCCATCTGACACTTACAGCACAACAGTCAAGGTCTCGGCGGTGCTTTCGGGCGCGGAAGTCGCAAACTTGGTCAGCGCTGAGCCATCTGCACAATCGGATGACTTTGCTACCGAAGACGAGGGCTATGTCGAAGACGACTATAGCTACGATTACGGCTACAACGAGTACGGATACTAGATTTCGAAGAGAGTGGAGTCTCATACGAATCATTCTGAGTATTCGGCTCAGAGATAGAAGACCAGCCCCATGCGAGGGGGCTGGTTTTATTATGAGCGCTTAGTCGGTTTTGAGGGTGGCGATTTTACGCCGAGTTTTTCAATTCGGCGAATTTTTCGGTCATGGTGGCGTTGCCACGGGTAAGGCGTTTAATGGTGAGGTCGTCGAGTTTTTTATTGGCGGTCTCGAAGTTTTTGACAGTCTGGATGAGGGCGTCGCGAGTGTTTTCGAGCTTCTTGATACTGTCTTCGATTTCTTTGATAGCTTTGTTGAAGTTTTTGGTCGCACGGTCAGAGTTAATAGCGAAACTCCCCTTCCATTTGTTGATGCGGTCTTCAAAATCAGTAATGTCGATGTTCTGCTCACGAACTTCGGCAAGTTCGGCTTTATACTGAAGAGCGTTCAAGGCGGCGTTGCGAAGGAGAGTAATCATCGGGATAAAGAACTGCGGGCGGATGACATACATTTTATCGAACTTGTGCGAAACGTCAACGATGCCGGTATTATAATATTCACTATCGGCTTCGAGCATAGTGACGAGGACAGCATATTCGCAATTTTTCTCGCGACGATCTTTGTCGAGTTCTTTCAGGAAGTCTTCGTTTTTGTGCTTCGTCGAGGTCGTTTCGTTCTCGTTTTTCATTTCAAACATGATCGAAACAATTTCGTTCCCCGCTTCGTCACATTCGCGGAAGATATAATCGCCTTTACTGCCGCTAGTCTTCGAAACGGCGTTGTCTTTCTCGAAATAGGCGTTACGGAAACCGGTGGCGCGAAGCTGGGTGAACTCGGTCTCGCAATGCTGCTCGAGGCTTTCACCGATCATCTTCGTCGAGAGGCGAGCTTTCATGTCTTTGTAATAGGCGATCATGTCGTCTTTGTTTTTAAGTTCAAGCTCATATTGCGTCTTCAGGTTTGCGGTTTTTAGCTCTTGCTCGGTGGTTTGATTCTTCAGTTTATTCTGGAGTTCGATGCGTTCGAGTTCGAGAGATTTAATCTTCGCATCGTGGGACTTTTCGGCTTCGGAGACGGCTTTCGTAATAGCAAGCTCCTGGGCGGTCTGGGCGTTTTCGAGTTGAGATTTCAGGTCGGCAAGTTTAGCCCTTGCACGGGAAGTAAGGTCGGCGATTTCGGCTTCTTTTTCAGATTTTAGTTTCGTAAGACTGAGCTGATATTCTTGTTCCTTTTCGCGAGCGGCAGCGGCAAGCTTTTCGTGGACTTCTTGCTCAACTTCTTGACGGGAAACTTGACTGATTAGGTTCGCATAGCCACTTTCGTCGACGTCAAAAACTTGGTGACAATGAGGGCAGGTGAGCTGATGAGTTTTGGCGGCTTCGATGTCGGTTATCGCGCGGGTGGGGTTATTGGCGGTTTTGTTAGTGGCGGACATAAGTTCCTTTCTTGAGATATTATTCGTCTTCTTCGAGGTAGAGGATGTCGACATCGACGGGACCGTCGATGCCAGCTACGGCGCCAGAGTCGGTCATTTGCCAGATTTGGTAATCGCCGTCGTAAGTGACATGGTCATAATATTGCGCGAGCCAAACGTCGAAAGTGGACTGCGCGGAGGGGTCGGAGAGTTTTCTGGAGAGATTTTCTGGCTGCCAGATGAGATCGAGATAATTTTTACTACTATATAATAATGGTTTGTAGCCGGCGGTCTGGACGGCTTGGAGGAAGGTTTCGGCGACTTTGTTGATAGTATAGAGGCTCATGCCGGCGCCGTTGAAATAGCCCCAACTTTCCCAGTCAAAAGCAATGCCAAGCTCGAGCGAAGGGTTGAGTCCGTTTGCGCGGGCGACCTCATCGAGAGTTTTTAGAATCCAGTCAGCCTGGGCCTGAGCTTCCGCTAGACTGTCGGCGTAGGAATAAAAGTAGATGCCAAGAGGGAGATTGTTAGCTTTGGCATTTTTGAAGTTAGCCTCAAAAGTCGGGTCGAGGATGTATTCGCCGCCAAAACCGCGCTGATAGCCGATGCGGAGCATGGCAAACTCGACGCCGTCGGACTTAGCTTTCGTCCAGTCAATATCACCTTGCCATTGAGAAACGTCGACGCCGATTTTAGTATTTTTAGTCTTGTGGGCTTTGATAATATCAGAAATATTCATAAGTTCTGGCTCCGGTTCAGGTTCGTTTGAAGTCGTGGTCGGCGGGTCGATCACGTTCAGAATGAAAGATTTGACGGCTTCATTTCCGCTGGCGTCGGTGATAGCGTATTCGAGAGTATAGCTGCCAGGCTTGTCGAGGTCGTAATCGCCGCGAATTTCGCGGGTAGGGTTGTCATCAATGTCATCGGCGCTGAGCATGAGGTTCGTAAGGTCACCTTCGTAGCCGGTATACACAGCGTAGGCGCTGCCACCAAAGATAGAAGGCTTCGTTGCGTCAATAACTTCAATCGTAAACTTCGACGGACGTTTGCGGTTTTTGATGTTGATATATTCAAAAGTGATTTCTTGGTCGCCGAGTCGTTCCGTGTTGATGTCGAAATCTTCGACGAGCTCGCCTTGGAGTTCGGCGAGGAAGTCAGAAACTTTTGCGGGATGATTAAATTCGACGGTGAGATTTTCTTCTAGAGTGACAGATTCAGCGTCGAGGCGCTGGTTCTCGAGGTGGTCATGGATGAGAAAAATGGCGAGGCCGGCGAGAAGGAGGATGACTGCGACTGTGGCAATGAGGAGAGGTTTTTTGTGGGCTTTAGAGGCTTTGGGTTTTTGCAGTGCGGGCTCTTCGGGAGCCGGATCGGAGGTTTGGGGTGCGGCGGGCGCAGAAAGCTCGGGCGCTTCTGGGGCTGGTTGGCTGTCCGGCGCAGGCGTAGCGGGATTTTGAGGGTTATTATCCATGAATGTATTATAACATACTGTAGGGCTGGACGGTGCTGACGAGCTTCGTCCGACTGAGACGCTCGTGCGGGAGGGGCTTGGTCGTGAAAAGTATGCGGAGGAGCAAGACGGCACAGAAAATCAGGTAGAAGAAGGCAGCAAAAGCGAGAAGGAGGACGTTCTCGGGATTCGGGAGAAGTCGAAGAAGAGCGAAACAAGCGGAGGGGAGAATAAAATAGATGGCGGCAAGCGCGAGACGGTTCAGAGTGAGGCGCGAGGGGCTGAATTGGTCGTCTTGGCCGACAATCTTGAGCTGAAGGAACTTTTGGACGACGGTGCTGCCGCGCAGAGCGAGAGGAATGACGAGATAATAAATTATGAAGGCAACGATGGCGGCAAAAGTCGAAGAAAAACAACTGCCTAGGACGGAGGCGAGGAGACTAAAGAGGATAAAGTCAAAGCCGAAAGCGAGAGTGCGACGAAGGCCGGAGACAGTCTGGCCACGCTCGCGAGCGGAGAGATCGATTTGTTCGCGAGTGGGGAGGATTTTTAGAAGCGGGGTGGCAGCGAGGTAGCCGAGAAGTCCGCCGAGAGTATTCAAAATTAAATCGTCCACGTCAAAAAGACGGTAGCCGCGCGGATAGATGAAGTAGAGGCCGGTGAGTTGGGTGAGCTCGAAGAAAAGGCTGAGGAGAAAACTAGCAAGGACGGTCTTTTTGAGGCTGAACTTAAAATAATAATGAAGATAGAGACCGAAGGGTAGAGTGAGGAGGAGGTTATAAATCGGGACGTAAAAATAGGACTGAGTGAGGGCGGGGAGATAAGTCGCAGGCTGAGAGAGATTGAGACGAGTGTGCGAGAAAAAGTCAGCGATAAACTGGCCGGGGATAAGTTGGACACGGGGAGAGGTAATAGCGGCAACTTCGACGGGGTCGGGGAGGGGCAGAATGACGAGAAAGTAGGCGCAAGTCAGATAAAGCACGAAAGAGTAAAGGATGAGAGTTTTCCAGAAAGTGATGGCGCCGTATTTGTGGTATTGGCTAAGTAAAAATGGGAGGCTGATAAGAAAGGCGATGAATGGAAATAAAATGAGAGCGGTTTTGATGATTTCGAGATAGCCGGACATGGAATTATTATAACTGCGAATATGGCTTCGGAGAGAAATGTGACAAAATTGTTGGGAAGGGGATTGTAGGCTTTGGATCGATTATGGTATTGTAGTAATTCCCTGTCTCAGCCGACTAAATGTTAAAACTCCGCCCCAGCCGCCGCCCCGCCAAGATAAGTTAAGTTTGTTGGGTAGACTTTTAGATTAATATCGCGATATTGGTTTTGTAAAAAAGGAATAAGTATGTGCTATATCGACGTATATATATTATATATTGTACTTATTTGGCGGTTGCGGAGGCTGGGGCGGAGATGAGATATTCTTGGGCAAACCTGTGCTATGGCACAGGTTTGCTAGTTTTGCTTCTCTGTTAACTCTTTACGAACTTGTGCAGCAGCACAGGTTTAGCGGGCGATGCAGCGGACGGAAGCGCCGTAGTTCCGAGCGCTGCTGCCGGACGGATTGATATTGCCAGTGCTGCTGAAGACGAGGTGGTAGGCGTAGCTGCCGGTAGAGCTCGGGGTAGACGGCCAGTAGACGCCGGTAGTGCCAGCGTAGCTGAACAGGTTGGCGGTATTCTGCTGAACGTATCCGCCCCTAACAAAGTAATACGGATCAGACGTTAGCTTGACTACATCGGCACCAATCGAACCCGTATTAATGAGACCGCCAAAGGAACCTGCTGTAGCTACATTCGATTCTGGAAGCTTCCAACCCTTCGGACAGATTGATCCGGTTGCCTGACCACTTGTAATCGAACCACCCGTACCGGCTGTAGCCGCATTCCAAGCATAGTGATTACCAAGGATATAATGGGCGTTAGCATCACCGTTTGCAGTAGTTGGAGTTGTATAGACCGTAAACTGACTTATACATTGCGAAGCATCATTCTTTGGGTAGCCACAGTCGCTCGATGTTGTCGGGTTGGTAATCCGATAATTGCCGAGGGACCAGGAATACTGGCTCGTCGTACTCGTAGAAATCGTTGAAGCTGCAGCCTGCGTTGCGGTTGTATATCCTGGCGTCCATCTTGCAGAAACGTCCGAATCCTCCGGCGTCAGCGCTACGCTCGTAGACAAATCCAGGTCAAGATTCTGCGTCATCCAACATTTGCCGTCAGCGAGTTTATTTACCCAGTAGTATTTCCCGTCTCTTGTATCTTCTAGTTGGGCGGAGATCTCTCCGTCTTCATCTAAGTCTTTTGCATTAGAACAAACAGTCGAAGTCATCTCTTGCATTGTCGTAATACCAAAATCGTTGGTTATTTCCAACGGACTAGAGACGACGCTCAAAGTTATCTCATTCTCATACGTATCAGCCGGTTTGTCATTCCCGATATGCGCAGCAAAACTCAAGGTAAAGGTTTTGTTATCTTCTTTAATATTAGCGGAATTGTTAGAAGCGATTATGTCTCCACGATTATTAGTTGGGACTTTAGAGAAAGTAGTGCCAGGAGTTTCTCCTTCTATTGCGTTATAACCCCATGAGTTAAGTGGAAGTTCTTCGTAAGCAGCTGAACTTGTAACGCCGTTAATAGTTGCTCCAGTATTCTTACCTGTTAGTTCTGATGTATTACTACCTAGATAGACTGTATAACCACCAGAGTTTTCTACTCCGACAGTTGCCTTAATAGAATACTTCGCCGAAGCACCATCAGCAGTTATAGGAGTTAGTGAAGCACTCCCACTTTCCGGAGTAAAGGCAATGTTGACGGTAGAGGTGATAGCGGAGGAACTAGAATTATCGCCGGTATTCCCGGTATTGCCAGTTCCGCTATCATCCGGAGCGCTATCATAAGCATAAACGGAAGTGGTTACAGGGTTAACGAGCAGAAAAGTTAGCAAAAGCAGAAGCAGACAACTTATCTTTCCGGAAGAGTTAAGTTTTTTATTATGGCGTTTTAGCATCACGGCCCTCCTTTTAGGTAATAGACACCGGCCGAGCGCCATTCGCTTCAAGCATAGAAACAAAAATGGCACCGCAGCGGTGTCTGAAACCTTTTACCAGCAAGGAGAGCAACATTTTACTGAGCTAACGTCCTTCGGCAGCTACGGCGCCATTTCTAGACATTAGTCAGCAATGTAAAAAATATTATTGCAAAAAGCAAAAACTCTCTTTGCTGTGTTGATAAAATGTTTCAGACAGTTCTATTGTAGCATAAAAACTAAACTTGTGCGGAAAAATAAAAGATGCCGGTTGGAACGTTTAGAAAAAGATAGCCCAAACAAAAAGTGCGATGACGCCGCCGAGAAGCAAAAGTAGAATAATAAAAAACACGGCGAGAAGCAGACTGAGCCATTTGGGCGACTTGTGAGTCGATGGGCGCCTCGCGTCCTCGTAGCCTTGTATATAATACCACCAAGAGTTGTTGTTCATGATTTCAAAAGTATGGTACACCGGATAGGATTCGAACCTACGACCCCTTGTTCCGAAGACAAGTGCTCTAATCCGCTGAGCTACCGGTGCATGGAGATATTATACCACGAAAGCGCGGATTTGTGAGGGGTTAGGCGGAGCGCAAATACAGGTCAGACGAGCGCGGAGACGTCGATTCCTTCGTGGGTGAGGAGTTGGCGTTTGCGGAGCGGGTTGCCGTTGTAGCCGCCGAGGCGACCGCCGGCGCCGATGATGCGGTGGCACGGAATGATGAGACAGATGGGATTTTTGCGCATGGCGCTGCCAACGGCCTGGGCGGACATTTTATGAAGACCACGCTCGGCAGCGATCAGGTCGGCAATTTCGCCGTAGGTCATGGTTTCGCCGAACGGAACTTGGCTGGCGATTTCAAGGACGCGACGGTTGAAGGGCGTGAGGTCGAGTTGGAGCGGCGGGGCGAAATCGGGCTGGCGGCCGAAAAAATATTCATCGAGCCAGCGGAAGGTTTTGGCGAAAACAGGGTGGAGCGGAGCATCGGAGGAATCGCTAGGTTGCGAGCAAACGCCGTCGAGAAAATGAAGTTCGAGCAGAGCGTTGTCGCTAGCGCGGAGGAAGATTAGGCCGAAAGGTGATTCGTAGATTGTTTCAGCGACGGAAGGGGCGGAAACGTTTGGTATATCGGAGATTTTTGAGGCGCGGAGCGTGCTAGACATATTGGACGACGACTTTAGGGTTAGGCGCGGGGCTGGCGTTTGAAGCGATGGGAGGATTTTTCGGGCGGGAGCTGCTGCGAGCGGATGAGCTGGCGAATGGCGTCGAAAAGATAGGGCTTGAAAACGGCGATTTCGAGCGGCTTAGCTTCGAGAATACAGGAGAAGCAAGTCGAGCTGGCGAGCTCAATAATCATATATAATAATACTTCAGGATTTTTCAGGCGGATGTGGCTGCGTTCGGCGGAAGCGGCGAGGCTTTCGACGATGTCGGTTTTCTGGTCGGAAAAGAATTCGTTGACCTGGCGGCTGAAAACGCCGAGCGAGAGATTCTTCGCGATGAGGCGAAGAGTGTCTTGATTATGTTCCAGAATGTCGAGGACGTAGTCGATGACGAAAATAATCTGCTCTTCGAAATCGGCGATGCCGGTCTGATGCAGGGCGGAGAGGGCGTTCCGGAAAAGCTCGTTGGATTTCTGGGTAATGACGGCTTCCTTCAGTTCGTCTTTGTCGTGAAAGTAAAGATAGAAAGTTCCCTTCGCGACACCGGCACGCTCGGCAATTTCTTGAATCGAGACGGCATCGAAGCCCTGCTCGAGAAAAAGCTCGTAAGCGGCCTCGGTAATCTGGTCGTTTTTATGAACTTTGTTCGCGAGGCGTTTCTCAACTTTTTCAGCAAAGCTCGGCTCATTGTCGGTTTTGCTGCGCTTATCGGCGCGCTGGAATAATGCCATATAGTTATTATACCGCAAATCTTTCAAAAAAGAAAGGTGTTTTTGTAGCAGAAAAATGACTTTTGGTCATTTTTAGTATTGACAAAAGATTTTTACAGATGTAGAATGTTGGAAGAAAAACTGACCGTTGGTCATTTTTAACAAATTGCGAAAAATATTAAGTCTAATGGAGGACTATGAAGAAAATTAGCGATTTTATCTGTCGTCACCGCTGGGCGATTGTGATATTGTCGGTTCTATTATTAATTCCGGCGGCGTTGGGATATTTTGCGACGAAAGTAAACTATGATTTGCTGGTTTATCTGCCGTCGGATATTGAAACTCTGGAGGGGCAAGAGATTCTGACGGAAGAGTTCGGGATGGGTGCGTTCTCAGTTGCGGTCGTCGAAGATATGCCACAAAAAGACTTACTCCAGCTCGAAGCGGAGATTCGCGAAGTCGAGAGCGTGAAGCAGGTGCTAAGTATCGCGGATGTGACCGGAACGGCAATTCCGATTGATTTTCTGCCGAGCGCGGTGCGGGAGAAAGTGACACATGACGGCGCGCAGCTGATGATTATCACGTTCGCGGACAGCACAAGCGACGAACGGACGCTGGCGGCGGTCGAGGAAATTCGCGAGATCGCGGGCGAGAAATGTCTGCTCGGCGGGATGAGCGCGATGGTGCTCGACACGAAAAACCTGTTTAATAATGAAACGTTACTTTATGTCACGATTGCAGTCGGGCTGTCGTTGCTGGTTCTAGTATTGTTCTTGGATTCGTTCTTGGTGCCGTTCTTGCTGATCGGAAGTATCGGCGTGGCACTGGCGTTCAACATGGGGACGAATATTTTCCTAGGCGAGATTTCTTATATCACGCAGGCGATTAGCGCGGTCTTACAGCTCGGCGTGACGATGGACTTTTCGATTTTCCTATATCACAAATACGAGGCGGCGAAGAAAAACGAGAAGGACCGTTTGAAGGCGATGTCGCAGGCGATTCAGGAAACGGCGGCGTCGGTGGTCGGTAGTTCCCTGACAACTTTTGCGGGGTTCTTGGCGCTTTGCACAATGAGCTTGACGCTCGGGTTCGACATCGGGATCGTGATGGCGAAAGGCGTGCTGCTGGGGCTGGTCTGCGCGATTACTTTATTCCCGGCGTTGCTTCTCGTTTGTGATAAGTGGGTCGAGAAAACTCGGCATAAGGCTTTGCTGCCGGAGTTTACGCACGTCAAAAGTTTCGTCCTGAAATATCGGAAGGCGATTCTGGCAGGATTCTTAATTTTGCTGGTGCCGGCCTATGTGATTTATAACAAGGTGGAGGTTTATTATAAACTCGATTCGTCGATCCCGGAGGATTATGGCTATACGCAGGCGATGACGGCGCTGCGGGAAGATTTCGGGATGGAATCGCAGATGATGGTGTTGGCGCGGAATACGACGATCGCGGCAAATCTGAAGGCGATGTCCGGAGAAATCGCGAAGCTCGACGGTGTGAGTGCGGTCTTGGATTCGACGACTTTATCGGATTATGGCTTGTCGACAGAAATGCTGAACTCGGAAGTGCGGTCGATGCTGGAGACGGAAAATTATTCGGCGATGCTAGTTTTGTCGGATTATGGAATTGCGACGGACGAGCTGAACGAGCAAATTAGCAAGATGAATGAAATCGTTGACAAATATGACGAAGGCGCGATCGTGGCAGGCGAGGGACCGCTGATGAAGGACTTGGTCGAGATTGCGGATCGGGACTTTGCGAGCGTGAATATTACGTCGATTGCGGTGATTTTCGTAATTATGGCGATTGTTTTGAAGTCAGTATCATTGCCGGTGCTGCTGATGGCGGCGATTGAATTCGCGATTTTCCTGAACATGGGAGTTTCGTTCTTGACCGGCACGGAGATTCCGTTCATCGCGTCGATCGTGATCGGGACGATTCAGCTCGGAGCGACGATTGACTACGCGATTCTGCTGACGACAAAATATATGGAGGAACGTAAGGCGGGGCTTGCGAAAAAAGAAGCGGCGCGGGCGGCGCTCGACGGTTCGATTCAGTCGATTTTCGTGAGCGGAATGTGTTTCTTCGCGGCGACGATCGGCGTCGGGCTGTTCTCGCAGATTGATATGATCGGGACGCTATGCACCTTGATTGCGCGCGGGGCGATTATCAGTATGGTCGTGGTCGTCTTGGTGATTCCAGCACTACTGGTCGCGTGCGATAAGTTAATTATGAAGACAACGTTAGGAACGAAAGGAGTTGTATTATGAAAAAAGTTTTAACAAGTTCAATGTGTTTGGCGACGGCGGGGATTCTCGCACTATCGCCGGTGCCGACGTTTGCGCTGACGCAGGACGAAACGGTCTATGTGAAATTGCAAGCGAACGGCGAAGTGAAGAAGATTTCGGTGACGGAACATTTGCTGAATGATTTGAAAGATAATGAATTGTTCGACAAAAGTATTTTGACCGGGATTGAGAACTTGAATGGGTTTGAGGGGTTCGTCGTCGACGGAGAAAATGTGAAGTGGGACGCGCAAGGTAAGGA
>CAOQNC010000002.1:19943-24750 GCA_948511255.1 uncultured Candidatus Saccharibacteria bacterium
TCGTATTTCTTGGACGGCGAGGAGAAGTCGTTGGAGGAAATGCTCGGAAAGTCAGGCGAGGTCGAAATTCGGCTGAAATATGCGAACTTGTCGAAAGTTGGGAATATGTATACGCCGTTCGTGGCGGCGGTTGCGACAACGCTCGACGAAAGCAAGGTATCAAATGTAAATGTCTCGAACGGAAAGGCGGTTAGCAACGGGCGGACGATTGCTGTGACAGCGGTGGCAGCGCCAGGACTTTACGAAAGCTTGGGGCTGGAAGAGCTGCGCGGAGCGGATGAAGTTGTTTTGAGTTATGAAACGGAAAAGTTTGAGCTGGGAGATATTTATTCGATCGTGACGCCGAAGTTATTAGATAGCGAGGATTTGAAAGTTTTTGCGGAATTGGACGTTTTGTCGGCGAAATCGAACCAACTCTCACAGAGCAGTAGTCAGCTGGTCGCCGGAGCGAACAGTCTGCGCGACGGGATTAAGGAATTACAAGCGGCGATTGCTGGAATTGGCCAGAAGATGTCGGGGCAAGGCGGAAGTTTGACGCTGAGCGAAGAAGAAATGGCGGCGATTACGCAAAAAGTCCAAGCAGCGGCGGCGGCAAAAGTCCAAGCGCAGAGCGCAACGATTCGGGCGGGGATTAAGCAGCAGCTCGCATCGAATACGGTATTAGCGGATGCGATTCAGCTGGAAGCAGCGCAACTTTGTCAGGCGCAGGCGGGCGGAGCTTGCACGGCGGAGATGGTCGCCGGAGTGGCAGCTAAGTTAAGTGCGGAGCTTGAGGAACAACTTTTCCAAAGTTCTTATCAACTGGCCTTGACGACGGCGCGACAGACGGCAGCGGCAACCGCGAGCGGAGTTATTGAGCAGATGTTGCAAGCAGTAAGCGACGGTATGGGTGATGCGCTCGCCAGCGGGCTAAACACGATGCTCGCCGGTGTAAATAAACTCGCGAAAGGCGCAGATGACCTGAGCGCCGGTATGGCGAAGTTTGACCGCGAAGGGATTCAACCGCTGAATAATTTTGTAAACGGGAAGGTGAAAGTGACTTCTGGGAAAGTTAAGCAGCTGATGAAACTGGCGGACGATTACAATAACTACGCCGGAATCGCCGACGGCGCAGAAGGGACGACGAAGTTTGTTTTGATGGTGGAGGGGCGGAAGTAAGTTCCATTTTGCAAAGGGTCTTGGCAAACTTATGGCCTGTCGAGACCCTCTCGACATCCCGTCTTCACGGGTGTCTCGCTCATCGCGGTCAGCTTGACCGCTCTTTTAGTCTCTCCAATCCATAAGCCCACTAAGACTCTTTGCCGGGGCCTCATCTTAATTAGTTCTCCGCCCCAGCCGCCGCCCCACCAAGATAAGTCTTCTTCAATAAGTTAAGTCGGGTTTAACTTATGAGATTTATATTGCGATATCGTTTTTCGTAAAAAGGAATAGGTAGATGCTATATCGTTCCCTGCGTTCTTGATAGGGATCTTGTTGACTTATTTGGCGGTTGCGGAGGCTGGAGCGGAGATGGGATGCTCTTGGGCAAACCTGTGCTATGGCACAGGTTTGCTAGCTTTGAGCCTCTGTTAACTCTTTATGAACTTGTGCGGTAACACAGGTTTAGCGGGCGATGCAGCGGACGGATACGCCAAATTTGCGCTCAATACTGTTAGCGGGAAGGACTTTGCTAGCTCCACTTATATAGAAAGCTAGGGCCGTGTTGCTGTGATTCGAGCTTGACGACCAATAGCTCGCATTATCCCCAGCAGCGGAAAACATATTACTGGAATCTTGATGAATGTGCCCGCTACGGACAAAATAATATGGCGCCAAGGTCGTTCTAGCTACGTCAGAGCCAAATGCGCCTACATCACTAAGCGTCTGGTAGTCGCTCTGGCTGCCTGCCGTAGGAAGCCTCCAGCCTCTCGGACAGACTGAGCCACCAGCTTGACCACTTGTAATCGTCCCACCAGTTCCGGCAGTAGCCGCATTCCATTGATAATAGTTGCCAGCAATATAATGAGCATTAGTATCGCCATTAGCGGTTTTTGGTGTAGCGTATGCCGTAAATTGCGAAGTGCATTTAGCTAAGCTTTCCTTTACAAGTCCGCAGCCAGAGGCAATACTAGGATTAATAATGCGATAGTCTCCCAGATTCCAAGATCGCTGGCCGGCATTATCGGCTAATATCGTTGAAGTTGTTGCTGTAGTTACCGTAGAATAGCCTGGCGTCCAACTACTAGCAACATCCGAGTCGCTTGATGTTAGGGCTTTTGAGGTTGACAGGTCAAGATCCAAGTTTTGCGTCATCCAGCACTTGCCATCTGCAAGTTTATTGATCCAGTAATATTTTCCATCCCGTATATCTTTGAGCTGAGTAGCAATCTCTCCGTCACCGTTCGTGTCCTTTGCGTCAGCACAAACCGTTGCCGTCATTTGCTGCATGTTTTCAATCCCGAAGTCGTCGATCTTCGCAACTTCCATCGGGCTCGTCGTTACGCTTAACGTTATCTGATTAGAATACGTATCTGCTGGTTTATCATTGCCAATTTTCGTAGCGAAACTTAAGGTGTAGGTTTTATTGACGTTGGTTTGGTTTCCACTTTTGCTTCCTAGGCTGATTCCTTGACCTTGCGGAAGAGCGGAATAGGTTGCGCTGTCGGGAACAGACGAACCTTCCGCATAAGCATAACCCCAGGTGTTAGTTTTCATGTTGGCAAAAGTTGTGGCAGTAGTTGCGGCAGGAATGGCCTGTTTGCTAGTGGCGCCAGTTAGGGCAGAGTTCTTTGCGCCGAGATAGATTGTATAGCCACCAGTACTGGCAATCTTCACATTTGCGGAAACGTTGATTTTCGCTGAAGCACCTTCGGATGTCGTTGGAGTTAGTGAAGCTGAGCCGGAAGCAGGAGTGAAAGAGATTGTTACACCGGAATCGGCCTGAGCGGAAATTTGGTCGTTGGAGTTTGCGACATCATCGGAGGTTTCTAGGGCGTTGGCGGAAGTTGTTGCGGGGTTTATCATCAGAAAAGTTAAGAAAAGCAGAAGTAAACAACTTGCTTTTCCAGAAGAGTTAAGTTTTGTATTTTGACCTTTTAGCATCACGGCCCTCCTTTTGATTGGTAATAGACACCTCGGCGGGTCGTTGACAATAAAAATGGCACCGCGAGAGGTGTCTAAAGCCATAAACCGATGGAAGGCGAAGCCCTCATACGATTTTCTCACGATGCCATCATTACGTATGAAAGACATCCAAAGAAAAATCCATCGGTTTCTTATTTTATAGCTTTAGACAGTTTCATTATATCACACGAAAAATTAATTTGAGCAAAAAGGCTCCAAAAAAGTTTCTTGCGGTCCATGATGTGCTAAATAAAAAACACTGAGAGGACTTACTGAAAATAAAGTTTCCCTTGAGGCGTACCACGGTTGTCTATTAGTACTTCCATACGCAATTACGCTGACGAGCAATATGCCGCTTTCTCATAATTTGAGCTAAAATAGAAGCATGAGTCAAATAAACCACTTTTTATTTATAAACGAAGTTTACTTTGGAGCTACTTATGATGGTAGTAAACCAGACAAAACGCGCGACTATTTAAATAAAGATTTCGGAAGAGTTCTCTATAATTTAATCCAACATGATGTACTTATTCATGTGTTCTCTCACAATCCGATAAAGTATGCCGCTTTAGCAAATATCAGCGAAACATTTGACCACGGGTTAGTAATTAATCTTAGAAAACTTCTAAAAGCAGAGCGAAAGAGGAACCAACAAGATAATAAGATTCACTATTTTACTGGTGAACCCGGCAGCTGTACTGGAGGTGATTTTATTGAAGACTTGTACAGATTAAAGAGGGGTCACTTGGAGGAAATTATTACAAGTACTAAAAAAATCGATGATAAATTGGCCGATTTCTTCTTTGGCGGAGCTGCCGAGGCTTTCTCGCAGTTAAAATCTAAAGTTGGCACTTTTAAAAGTAAAAATTATTATCGCCAATTGGTTCAATCCAATGAAGCAATCGGGCTGCATAAAAATTGCGCACCAATAAAAGGGGAGATTGTGAAGCAGGAGACTTTATACAAGGATGACTGCCCGTTTCCAATTAATAGAACAGTATACAAATCGAAGTTCCATATAGACGCAAGAAAAGTAGCAGAATGCCTGAATGAACTATCAGAGATAATTTGCGACTATCAATCAATTATGTTTAGCCGCGGAGTAAGCTTCTTCGTTCCGCACGATCGTTACCTAAAACCGTATATCACGCAATGCTTCACTATGTTTGGAGAGGAAAATGCTTTTACGTCTGCAATAGACCTAGTTACGACATCCATTATTGAAAACTTAGGCCCGAGTCTGAAAGCGTCTTGTTGGAGTTATGAATAGCTTCCATAGTTTTACCAATTTTAAAGTTAAAAACTTAATTTAGGTTTTTAGCTAGCGGTAACTTTTTCAAACAACAAACGGAGTATTAGAGAGACTCGTCCTATGGTCTCAGGCTAAGCGAAATGAATCCAGCTACCTTTAGTATTATTATTTTGTCCTACAGACGGAAATTAATCATAAAAAGGTCATTTTCTCATTAGCGCGCCCGATAGGAAGATCAATCTCGCTGCGCTCGATAACAAACCCGTCGCTAATGCGACCCGGTTCGCGCCCCATGAGATACACAGAGTAAAAGTCCTATCTCAAATGAGATAGGACTTTTACTGGTACGCCCGATAGGAGTCGAACCTACGACACCTGGCTCCGGAAGCCAGTGCTCTATCCACTGAGCTACGGGCGCATATATTTATATTATACTCCTTCCCTGTCGAATTG
>CAOQNC010000003.1 GCA_948511255.1 uncultured Candidatus Saccharibacteria bacterium
CCATTATACACCAAACACTCGATTTTGTCAATAGGGCATAAGCATTTTCGAGGGCCATCAGCAGAAAACATGCCCACCTCTAGAAAATCACCTGTTGTATTTTTCCCGCTTGTGATATAATGAGAATATATACAAAAATAAACTGGAGACCTTATGTCAACCATTGACCAACAATTTGTAGAATATATCGTAAAAACCCTCGTAAACAATCCCGAAAAGGTCGTTGTCGAACGCGAAATCGACGAGCGTGGCGTGCTTTTGAGCCTCAGCGTCGATCCTGAAGATGTCGGACGCGTCATCGGCAAACGCGGTGCTACCGCCCAGTCGATCCGCACCCTTCTCCGCGTCCTCGGCACCAAGAACGGCGCCCGCTACAACCTCAAGGTCGTCAATACCGACGAAGAAGAGGGTATGCCGCGCCAGAGCCGTCGTAACGACATTGATGATGCCGCCGTCGAAACTATGGCCGATGTCGCCGCTGAGACCGCCGAAGCTGCTAACGACGTCGCCGAAGACGACTCCGAACTCGCCGAGAAAACTCGTGCCGAGCTCGCCGATCTTGACGACCTCGACATCTAATCTTCGCGCTTCGCGATTCCACCGCATTTTTGCGTCGGAACCTGATTTAGAACAGGGAAAGAGCCTCTCCGCGAGGCTCTTTTTAGTACAAGCCCTCTAGCGGTGTTGTAAAACTTACAACAAAACAGAGGTAAAATGACGCGAAATAACGTTGTAAAAATCACAACATACTTTTCCACCAAAATAACAGATTGAAAAGTCAAAATGTTGTAAAAATTACATAAAAATCCAGGCAAAAGCCACATAAATCTACTTGTAAAAAGCGAAAGCGGCATGTATAATAAAAATAGTTCTTACAAAGAACATAAGGCTAACTGCGAGGCCAACGTTTAAGTTGAGAGCTTATATGTTCAAAAAGCCACCCGTGCAAAAGTTGAGAGAAGGGTGGTTTTTTGGTGATTCGAACCACCAATAGTCGTCAATAGCCACCAAATCTAACAAGAAACCAAACCGACGAAAATCTCCGAAAATCCCTCTTGAAATTCTCGACTTTTCCTGTATAATGTAGTATCAAGAAGTAGTGTGCGGTGTTTCCACGTAAGTTGAGAGTATTCTCGAGATGGCGACTCGAGCGTATGAAATGCTGGCAGTAATCTTCGGCGCTAGAACTCAAGCAGCTGCGAAATTTTCGCGGCAATGCGGAGTCCTCTCGCTCAGCGAGGCAAGATTATCAACACTAAATAGAGAGGGAAAAGTGAGTAAAACATCAAAGGATGGTGCCCGCGTATTTTTCACCGAGGGTGACCAAGCGCTTCCGATTCCGGATCTCATTGCACACCAGAAGGACAGCTGGAACGATTTTGTGCAATCCGGTTTGCGGGAGGTTTTTAATGAGTTGAACCCAATCGACGACTATAATGGGAATAAGTTGTCGCTCCGGTTCAAAGATTATTATTTCAAGGATCCGATCGAGGATGAAAAGACTGCGAAATACAACCTTTCGACCTATGCGGCTCCGCTTCATGTTCAGGTCGAGCTAACCAACAAGGTTACCGGTGAGATTAAGGAGCAGGATATTTACTTCGGTGACTATCCCTGGATGACCGACCGCGCCACCTTCATTATCAACGGCACCGAACGTGTCGTCGTTTCGCAGCTCGTCCGTTCTGCGGGCGTTTTCTTCACTGCTGATGAAGTGAACGGCAAGCGTTATTACGGCGCGAAGGTAATTCCAGGTCGCGGTGCTTGGCTCGAGTTCGAGACCACGACCGGCGGCTGTATCAACGTCAAAATTGACCGCCGTCGCAAAATCCCCGTCACGACTTTCTTGCGCGCGCTCGGGGTTGCCGACGACGCAAAAATCCGCGAAACTTTCGAAGACGTCGACAACGGCGCTATCAGCTACATTAACTCCACCCTTGAGAAAGACACGACTAACAACCAAGCTGCTGCTCTTCTCGAGGTTTATCGGCGTCTACGCCCAGGTGATCTCGCGACCGTCGAAAACGCTAAGTCGATGATCGAACACGCATTCTTCGACTATCGTCGCTATGATTCTTCGCGCGTTGGCCGCTATAAGATGAACCAGCGCCTCGGCTTCGATACTCCGAACGACGCCGCGCACCGCACGCTTCAGATGAAAGATCTCGTCGCCATTATCAAAGAGATTATTCGCCTCAACAACACCCAAGAGCCGGCTGACGACATCGACTCTTTGAGTAATCGCCGTGTGAAATTGGTCGGTGAATTGGTTCAGCGCCAGTTCCGCCTCGGTATGCTTCGCCTCCAGCGCAACATTCTCGATCGTATGCTGATGGCAAACCCGCAAGAAGTTACCCCGTCGCAGCTTTTGAACTCGCGCCCAGTTGTCGCTGCGGTGAAAGAGTTCTTCTCGAGTTCTCAGCTTTCGCAGCTCATGGACGAGGTCAACAGCTATTCTGAGCTTGCTCACAAACGCCGTCTGTCTAGTATGGGCCCTGGCGGTTTGACCCGCGAGCGCGCCGGCTTCGATGTCCGCGATGCTCACCCGACTCACTACGGCCGCATCTGTACCGTTGAGACGCCAGAAGGTGGCAACGTCGGTCTCGTGCTTAACCTCGCTACTTACGCTCGTATTAATGAGTATGGTTTCATTGAAGCGCCGTATCGCGTCGTCAAGAACGGCAAAGTCACCGACGAAGTTATCTACGTCGACGCCGAAACCGAAAAGAGCATGATTATCGCTGACGCTTCCGTCAAATTGAACGATAAGGGCGAATTCGTCGAAGAATGGGTCTCCGCCCGCGTCAACGGTCGCCCGAGCCAGGTCGCCTCGAATCTCGTCACTCATATCGACGCCGCTCACAAAGAAATTCTCGGCACCTCCGCGAGCCTTATTCCGTTCGTCGAAAAGAACCGTGTCGACCGCTCTCTCATGGCCTGCGCCATGCAGAAACAGGCTGTCCCTCTGCTTCACGACGACGCTCCGACTGTCGGTACCGGCATCGAACACGAAATCGCGATGAACACTTCGCAAATCGTGGTTGCCGAAGCTGATGGTGAAGTTAAGAAGGCTGACGGTGTTTCAGTCATCGTCAAATACAAAAATGGCGAGAAAGAATACCCTCTCGAGCACTTCGAGAAAACCAACGATGATCGCTGCTACAACCAGCGCGTCATTGTCGCTCGTGGCCAGAAAGTTAAGAAAGGCGACATTCTTATTGAAGGTGCAACCGTCCAGGACGGCGAGCTTGCTCTCGGTAAAGATCTTCTCGTTGCTTTCATGCCGTGGCGTGGTTATAACATGGATGACGCTATCGTCATTTCTTCCCGCCTCGTCGAAGACGATAAGTTGACCTCAATCAACATCAAAGATTTCGACGTTGAAGTTCGTGAAACTAAACTTGGCCCAGAACAAGTCACTCGCGATATTCCAAATGTTCCGGAACGCAGCCTCCGCCACCTCGGCGAAGACGGTATCGTGGTCGTTGGTTCGGAAGTCCAGCCGGGCGATATCCTTGTCGGTAAAATTACGCCGAAGGGTGAGCAGGAACTCAGCTCCGAAGAGCGTCTTCTCCGCGCTATCTTCGGCGAAAAAGCCAAAGACGTTCGCGATACTTCTGTCCGTATGAACGGTTCCTCAACTGGTAAAGTTGTTGGTGTTCGTATTTATACTCACGAAGATGGCCACGAACTTAAAGCTGGCGTCATTATGCAGATTAAGATTTATGTCGCTGAAATGCGCAAGATTAGCGTCGGCGATAAGATCGCTGGTCGCCACGGTAACAAAGGCGTGGTTTCTCGCATCCTTCCGGTCGAGGATATGCCTTTCATGGAAGACGGTACTCCAATCGATGTTCTCTTAAGCCCGATGGGTGTGCCAAGCCGTATGAACCTCGGCCAGCTGTTCGAGATTCACCTTGGTATGGCCGCTCGCGCGCTCGGTTATAAAGTTGCTACTCCGTCCTTTAACGGTGTGCCCGACGAAGTTATTTCCGACGAGCTCGAGAAGGCCGGGTTCGCCCGTGATGGTCGCGTCCAGCTCTATGATGGCTTGACCGGCGAACCATTCAATGAACGTACTTCTGTCGGCGTGATGCATATGCTGAAGCTTCACCACATGGTCGAAGATAAGATTCACGCTCGCTCGACTGGTCCATACACCGCCGTCACTCAGCAGCCGCTTGGTGGTAAGGCGCAGAATGGTGGTCAGCGCTTCGGGGAAATGGAGGTCTGGGCGCTCGAGGCTTATGGTGCCGCTACTGCGCTCCAGGAAATGCTCACGATTAAGTCCGATGATGTCTACGGTCGCGCTAAGGCCTACGAATCAATCATCAAACGCGAACCAATCGAGGGCCCAAAGCTTCCGGAAGGTTTCAACGTCTTGGTTAAAGAGTTCCAGGGTCTCGGTCTGAAAGTTGACCTGCTCGACCATGGAAATTCGACCGACGCCGGCGAAGTGATTGAACGCACCTCGCGCCAGATCGAAAAAGAACATGATGATCGCTTGATTTACGCTCAACACGGCATTCAGGAAACCGACATTGATACTTTGGTTGATTTGGATGACGAAGAAGCAGAAGAAATGCTCGATGATGAGGGAGTAGAAATAACAGAAAACGAGGAAGATGTCGAACCGCTCGACGATTTAGATGATGCGGACTCGCTTGACCTCGGAGAGGAGTTGTAAGATGGCTTGGATGGATAATTTTATCAGCGCCAGCGATTTTGACTCGATTCGGCTTAGCGTCGCCAGCAAGGAAGATATTCTTGGCTGGAGTTACGGCGAAGTTTTGAAGCCGGAAACGATCAACTATCGCACCCAAAAGCCAGAACGTGACGGTTTGTTCTGCGAAAGGATCTTCGGTCCGGTCAAAGATATTAACCCGCACGATTCAAAACTTAAAGGTGTTCGCTCGCGTGAAGCCGCGGTCGATAAAGAGGGCAACCTCGTCACGAAGTCGATTGCTCGTCGCGAACGCATGGGGCATATTACTCTCGCTGCGCCAGTTGCACACATCTGGTTCATGCGCGGCACCCCGAGCGCACTTAGCGTGCTCTTGAACCTAACCGTCAAGAACATCGAAAAAGTCGTTTACTTCGCGTCATACTTGATTATTAGCTCGAAGGATGAAGAGGTCGCCCAGCGTCTCGCTGACCTGGAAGCTAACACCGTTGCCGCCCGCGAAGCCATTCGCTTGCGCTACGAAAAGATGGCTGAAGATGCGAACGCTAATGTGAAAGCTCTTGCCGACGAACAGGCTAAGGAGCTCGAAGCCCTCGAACTTGACTACAATACTCGCAAAACTACGCTCGAAAGCTTGCATAAGGGCGCGGTTATTACCGAACAAGCCTATCGCAACTTGCCGGAAGAATATGAAGATTTGATCGAAGTCGAGATGGGCGCGACCGCCATTAAGCGTTTGCTTGACGAAATCGATCTGAAGACTATGATTTCCGAACTTCGCGAAGAAGCCGAAGCCGCTAAGGGCCAGAAGCAGAAGCGCCTTATGAAGCGCCTCAAGGTGCTTGAAGGCATGGAGAGCGCGGGTATTAAACCGGTCGACCTGATTCTCATGGTTGTCCCGGTCATTCCGCCAGATCTTCGCCCGATGATCGCTCTTCCTGGCGGGCGGTTCGCAACAAGCGATTTGAATGACTTGTATCGCCGCGTTATCAACCGTAACAACCGCTTACGCAAACTTATCGAATTGAACGCTCCGGCTGTCATTTGCCATAACGAAATGCGCATGCTTCAGGAAGCTGTCGACGCTTTGATCGACAACTCCGCTGTTCACGGCAACCGCTCTGCCGCTGCCCAAAACGGCCGCCGCAAACTCAAGAGTATCTCCGATCTCTTGAAAGGTAAGCAAGGTCGCTTCCGTCAGAACTTGCTCGGTAAGCGCGTCGACTACTCTGGTCGCTCCGTCATCGTCGTTGGTCCAGAACTTAAGTTGAACGAATGTGGTTTGCCGAAACAAATGGCGCTCGAGCTTTTCAAACCGTTTGTCATTTCTTGGCTCATCGAGCATGAGCACGCTGCCAACATTCGCGCTGCAACCCGCATGATCGAAGCTGGCGAAGCTGTGGTCTGGGATGGTCTTGATGAATGTATTAAGGGTAAATGGGTGCTTTTGAACCGCGCTCCGTCGCTTCACCGCTTGTCCGTCCAGGCTTTCCAGCCGAAGTTGATCGAAGGTAAAGCTATTCAGCTCCACCCGCTCGTGGCCTCTGGCTTTAACGCTGACTACGATGGTGACCAAATGGCGGTCCACCTTCCGCTTTCCGATGCCGCGCAGGCCGAAGCTGGCGAACTTATGTCTGCTGGCAAGAACTTGTTGAAACCGGCCGACGGCGCTCCGGTGCTCGCGATTTATCAGGACGTCGTTCTTGGTATTTATTACCTCACTTACGACAAGCCTGGCACCGAGACCGAAGAAGTCAAACCGTTTAGCTCGGTCTACGAAGCTGAAATGGCTTACGATCAGGGCGTGATTGCCTTGCAAACTCCGATTCGTGTCTTTGCGAAAGGCGAAATCCGCAACACCACTCTTGGCCGCGTGATTTTCAACGAAGTTTTGCCAAAAGATTATCCTTTTGACAACTCTGTTCAGACCAGCAAACAACTTAAGAAAGTTATGGCCGACATCTTCGACATGTATGGCGCCGACACGACCGTGAAGACTGCTGACGCCGTCAAGAACTTGGCCTTCGAATACGAAACGATCGCTTCTGTCTCGACCGCGAAGGATGACTACCCGACTTATCCAGAAATCGACGACTTCATCGCCGAAGGTGACGCGAAAACTGCTCTCATTCAGGAGCAATTCGACCAAGGTCTTGTCACTGAGGAAGAACGCTATAACTTAACCGTTGCCAACTGGCGCGACATCGACAAGAAGATTTCTGACTTCTTGAAGAGCAAACTCGCCAGCATGGACACCGATATCGCCGTGATGGTTAACTCCGGCGCTCGTGGTAGCGTCTCCAACATTAAGCTCGCTTCCGCCGAAATCGGTATCATGGTTGATATTAACAACAACGAAATCGAGCTTCCAGTCAAGTCAAGCTACAAGAAAGGTCTTAACACCCTTGAATCCTTCATCGCCACTCGTGGTGCGCGCCAAGGTCAAGTCTCGACCGCTCTTCGTACCGCCGACTCCGGCTATCTCACTCGCCGCCTCGTTGACGTCGCTCAAGATGTCTTCACGACCGACGAAGAAGCTCCGGATCCAGGCTTTGCCGTCTACAAGAGCGAATCTGAGCATACTGGCATTGACTTTGCCGCTCGCATCGCTGGCCGCTACACCGCTGAACCGGTTCCTGGCTATGTTGGTGCTGATGAGCTGATTAGCAACGATATTGCTGAGCAGATTGCGAAAGACGACAAGATTGAAAGTATTAAGATTCAGTCCGTCCTTACTACGACTGCAGTAAGCGGTGTCCCGCGCAAGAGCTATGGTGTCGACATGTCAACTCGTGCTCTCGTCGCTGCCCACCAGCCAGTCGGTGTTATTGCCGCTCAGTCTCTCGGTGAGCCGGGTACGCAGCTGACGCTTGATACGAAACACGGTTCTGGTGTTGCCGGTTCTGGTGCTATCGCTCGCGGTCTTCCGCGTGTCGAGGAGCTTCTCGAAGCTCGCAGTCCGAAAGGTCAAGCATTCGTTTCTCCGGTTGCTGGTGTGGTTGATGTTCGCGAAGAAAACAACCGCTACATCGTCCAGGTCACTCCTGATACTGGCGATACCTTGCGCCTTGTCCTTGATGGTCGCACTCCGCGTATTAAAGATGGTGCAACCGTTAGCGCTGGTGATGTCCTCGCTGATAAGGGTGAAGGGAAAGAACCGCTCATTTCACCGGCTGATGGTAATGCTCAGTTGACTGACGACGCGATTATCGTCGTCGCCGAAGCTGGCGCCGCGGTTAAGCTCGATATCCCTGGCGATGCTGAACTCCTCGTCAAGGATGGCGACCGCCTCGAAGCTGGTGACCGTATCACGACTGGTTCTTTGAACCTCCAAGACTTGCTCAAGTATAAGGGCGCCGAAGAAACTGCTCGCTACATCATGAATGACGTTATCTCGGTCTATGCCGCGCAGGGTCACGAAATCTCCGCGAAACACCTTGAGATCATCGTCCGCCAGATGTTTAGCCGCGTCATGATTGATGAAGCTGGTGATTCTAGCTTCGTCTCGGGCGACATCGTCTCGAAGGCTGCTATCATTGCTGAGAACCGTAAGCTCGAGGAAGCTGGCAAAGAGCCTGCAACCTACGAAAGCCTCTTGCTCGGTATTACGAAGGTTTCGATCT
This sequence comes from uncultured Candidatus Saccharibacteria bacterium, assembly GCA_948511255.1. Taxonomy (GTDB): domain Bacteria; phylum Patescibacteriota; class Saccharimonadia; order Saccharimonadales; family Saccharimonadaceae; genus Nanosyncoccus. Next base: position 8,308 of record CAOQNC010000003.1, read on the forward strand.
GGTCCGACTCGTTCTTGTCGGCCGCGTCCTTCCAGGATACCACTCGCGTCTTGATTAACGCCGCCATCAATGGTCGCGTCGATCACTTGAACGGCTTGAAGGAAAACGTCATTATCGGTCGCAAGATTCCAGTTGGTACTGGTGTCACTCCGCTCGATGTGACGGACGCCGAAAAGGCTGAGCTCGAAATCGAAACTGAAGATCTTGAGCCATCCGCCGAAGACATCGCCGAGATGTAAAACCACAATTAGACCGGCAAAAGCAAAAATTGCCGGTCTTTTTGTAGTATAATAATATATATGGAAGTTAATCAGGAAGTTATTGCTCACCTGGCTGAGCTGTCGAACTTTGCGCTGACCGACCAGGAAAGCACTCGACTCGTCTCGGACCTCAATGGCATTATTAATTATATCTCGCAACTCGACGAGCTCGATACTTCGGGCATCGAGCCCACTTATCAAGTTTTCGAAATGAAAAACGTTTGGCGCCCCGACGAAATCTTGCCTCAAGACGCCGACCGCGAACAACTTTTGAATTTGACTAAAGAAGTTCGCGATAATCAAATAAAAGTCCCGAAAGTTTTATAGGAGTGCTCGATGAAAACTGCGAATAAAGAAATCACGGCGGTTTCGCTCGTCCAAGCCGCGCTCGAAAAGGCGCATAAGTTTCAAGAAACTCATCATATCTTCACTTTTCTGAACGATGTTGAGGCGATTAAAAAAGCTGCTGAAATTGACGAGCGTATCAAAAAAGGCGAAAATGTCGGCCGCCTAGCGGGTGTTCCGTATGCCCTGAAAGATAACTTCCTGAGCCCCGAAGGCGAAACGACTGCCTCGGCGCACATTCTCCAAGGTTTTACTAGCCCGGTCACGGCGACCGCTGTCGAGAAGTTGGAAAAAGAAGGCGCAATCATGATTGGCCGCACGAACCTTGATGCCTTCGCGCACGGTTCCTCGACCGAAAACTCATACTTCGGCCCGACGAAAAACTCTAAAGACTTGGAGCGTGTCGCTGGTGGCTCTTCTGGCGGTTCCGCTGTTGCTGTTGCCCTAGACATCGTTTCGTTTGCGACCGGTACCGATACTGGCGGTTCGATTCGCCAGCCCGCTACCTTTAACGGTATTTATGGTCTGAAACCGACCTATGGCACAGTTAGCCGCTATGGTGTTGTGGCTATGGGCTCGTCGACCGACTGTGTTGGTTTCTTTGCTCAAACCCCAGAAGATCTAAACTTACTAATGGAAATTACTGCCGGCCAAGATCCGAAAGACATGACTACGCTGCCGGATTTCTACGGCAAAGATAACGAAAAGTTTAACGACCCAATCAAGAAAATTGGCATTATCAAAGATTTTGACAACGACGCTGTTGCTCCGAGTATCCGCAAAGCTCTCGCCGACAAGGTTGAGGAACTAAAAGCCAAAGGCCACGAAATCGTCGAGCTGAACATGCCGGCTCTGAAGTATGCGCTTGCCGCATATTATATCATTGTTCCGGCCGAAGTCGCCAGCAACTTGTCGCGCCATGATGGCGTTCGCTACGGCTTCCGCAGTGACAAATCTGACAATCTGAACGATTTATACGAGAATACCCGCAACGAAGGCTTCATGTCGGAGAATAAGCGCCGAATCATGACTGGTAACTTTGTGCTTTCGTCCGGTTTCTATGATGCTTATTACCTAAAAGCAGCCAAGGCTCGCACGATGATTATTAACGAATATGACGATGCCTTCGAAAAGTGCGACTTTATTTTGACTCCAGTCAGCCCGAACCCAGCCTTTAAACTTGGCGAGAAAGTCGATGATCCGGTCGCAATGTATCTCGAAGATATGATGTCAGTTTCGGTCAACTTAGCTGGTCTCCCGGGCTTAGCGATTCCGGCCGGCGAGACGGAAGACGGTCTGTCACTCGGTCTGCAGCTAGTCGGTCCGCGCCGCAGCGATGCCGATCTCCTGAAGTTTGCCGCCGAGATGGATAAAGATAGTCATGCTGGCAGTATTGATTCACACGCCGACATTTTCGGAGGTAAAGACTAATGTGGCCCTCAGTTTTATTCCTAGTTATTGCGATTGTCGCGGTTGGTCTGCTCGCGCTTGTTGCGATGACCTTGATGGGGAAGCGCAAGCATGATTTTAATGTCGAAGAATACCAGACCCGCTGGCTTAAAATCGAGAACGGCCTTGTCAAGGGTCAGCGCCAGACCTACAATCTCGCCGTCTTGAATGCCGATAAGTTGCTCGATCGCGCCCTGATTGAGCTTGGTCTTCCCGGGAAGACTATGGGTGAGCGCATGAAACGTATCGGCGACCGTTTCACGAAAGTTAACGCTGTCTGGTATGCGCATAAGTTGCGTAACCAGATCGCCCACGAACCAGATTTTGAACTTGATTATGACGAGGCTAGCCGCGCCCTCGCCGCCTTCCGTCAGGCATTAAAGGATCTAGGAGCTATCTAATGACAAAATATATCCCTACTATCGGCATCGAATGCCACGTCCAACTTTGCACCAAAACCAAACTCTTCTCCGAAGTCGACAATGACGCTCGTTTGAAAGAGCCAAACTCTTGCGTTTCGCCGGTCGACTACGGTCTGCCTGGCATGTTACCGCGCCTAAATCAAGACGCGATTACTTACGCCGTGCGCGCCGGTCTCGTCCTAAACTCCGAGATTAACCTCGAATCGCGCTTCGACCGCAAACACTATTTCTATCCTGACCTCCCGAAGGGTTATCAGATTACTCAGATGTACCATCCGATTATTGGCGCCGGCTTTGTCGAGCTTCCAGATGGCACCAAGATCCGCATTGAACACGCTCATCTCGAAGAAGACGCCGGAAAACTGAGCCACGAATCAACTTATAGCCTCGTCGACCTGAACCGTGCCGGCACGCCTCTCATCGAAATCGTCTCCATGCCCGACATCCATTCCGCCGCCCACGCTCGCGACTATACGAAAGAACTTTGGCGCTTGATGACTTATGCAAAAGTCACTTTCGGCGATTTATATAATGGCAACATGCGCTTCGATGTTAATATTTCGCTTGCGCCTGAAGGTAGCGAAAAACTCGGCACTCGCGCCGAAGTCAAGAATCTGAACTCTTTCCGCAGCGTCGAGCGCGCCGTTGAATATGAAATCAAGCGCCAGGCTAAGTTGCTTGAAAAAGGCGAAAAAGTTATCCAGGAAACTCGCGGCTGGAGCGACGCCACCGGTGAGACTACCTCTCAGCGCAGCAAGGAAGAAGCTCAAGATTATCGCTACATGCCGGAGCCAGACATTCCGCCAATTCGCCTCGCGCCTGAAGTTGTTGAAGCGGAACGCGCGCGCTTGCCGAAACTTCCTGCCGAATATCGTCATGATTTCAGCAAAATCCTTCCTGCGGACTTGATTGAAGTTTTGCTCGACTATCAGAATTTAGTCGAAAAACTTGCCGAACTCGAAGATGAAAAAGCTATTAAGAAAGTTACCAATTTGTTCTCATCGGTGCTTTTGGCCGAAGAAAATGCCAGCCTCCTGAACGACGAGCTCCCGACCAAAGAACAACTTCTTGAGCTTGTCGAGATGAATGACAAAAATGAACTTTCCAGCACCGCGACTAAGGAAGTTTTCCTGAAATTCTTCGACCCGGAAATGCATTTCAAAGACACTCGCTCGATCGCGAAAGAACTCGGCGTCATTCAGGAAAATGACATGGGCGCGCTCGAAGCGATTGTCGACGCTGTGCTCGCTAAGCCTGAAACCAAACAGGCCCAGGATGATTATAGAGCTGGTCAGGAAAAAGTCCTCGGCTTCCTTGTCGGCCAAGTTATGAAAGAGTCGCACGGCAAGGCCAACCCGAGCGCTGTTCAAGAAATCTTGAAAGCCAAGCTTAAATAATGCCGCCGGTCCCGACGGAGCTCGAAGCCTTCCGGGATTGGTTTGCGGAGCACTTTTCTCTCCACGGCAAACCTTATACGCTCGACCTCGACCAAGCTCGCGCTGTACTCGACGGGCACAAGAATACTCTCGTCACCGCTCGCGCTGGCTCTGGGAAAACTCGCGTCATCGTCGCGAAGATCGCCTATCTCCTCGCGACGGGCCAGGCCGCACGAACCGAAATCGTTGCTTTCATGTTTAATCGCACCGCTGCGCAGGAAGTCAACGAGCGCATCGCTGAGGTCAAGTTCGACGGGCGACCAATTATCAAATCTGACGCCACGGAGCAACTCTCAGTTGCTGGCCAACATTCCGCAAAAATCGCTTCGACTTTCCATAAGTTTGCCCTTGATATTGTTAAGCTTTCTGGTGCTCGCCCAGAGCTTATCTCTGAAACGGAACACGATGAGCTAATCCGCCGCAGCCTAGACCGGGCCTTAAAATCCCAAGAACCGGAACGTCATGTCTCAAAGCGTAACTTCGATGAGCTTTTGAAAACTATCTCCGGCTTTGTTGCGCGTGCCGGACAGAAGTATATTAATCAAACTGGCCTCGCGGAGCTTCAAAGAAATGTCGAATATTACGCCTCGCAGCATTTCGGCGATTCTAACTTCGCCGAAAAAGTCCGCCTCCATCAGCTCGGCTCCGCCACCTTTAAAAACTATCTTCAAAATCTTCGCCCGCCCAAAACCGATTTTAATCTCCTCATGTCTCGCGCCGCCGAACTCCTACATGGTTGTACTTCGGAAACAGCGACTACCGAGTTCTCGTGCGACCGCGCTTCAGCAGCATCCCGCATTCTCCGAAAAGTTCGCCCGCTGAAGTTTATCATGATTGATGAGTATCAAGACTTTTCGCAACTTTTCCTGAACCTCGTGCTGTCTCTGCGAGAAAACTGTCCTTCGGCGCACCTTTTCGCAGTCGGTGACGATTGGCAAGCGATTAACCGTTTCGCTGGTTCCGACGTCGATTACTTCATCCGCTTTGCCGACTATTTTCCAGAAGATGTCATAAACATTCCGCTCATGACTAATTATCGCAGCTGCCGACGCATCGTCGAGAACGCTAATGATTATATGCTGGGAAACTACGACCCGGCCGCCAGCCGCGCTATCCCTTTCAACCATAAACCCGGCAAAATTATTCGCCGAAATCCGGACAAAACCCGTTTCGATGCCGACGACATTCGCGAAGATGCCCTCGGCGACGCTCTCTACCAAATTGCTCTCGCTCGCGCCATCATCGCCGATAAACAGCCTAGCAATAAAACACTCGTCAGCTCACAAACTAAAAGCACAACACCCTCTACCGACCACATCAAATCTGCCGCCAATATCTCCGCCGATGCCGCCAAACTCCTAAAAACCGTTTTCAAAATCCTCCGTAAAAACCGTCATTCAGAAATCATGCTCCTCCACCGCCACAATTTCACGACTTTCTCAGATATTACGCTCGAAGCCTTTCACGCCGCGCTTAAAATCCTCGCCGCCGAAGAGGGAATTATGACGCCAGAAAACTTCGACCAACAAGTCCGCTGCCTGACCATGCATAAGTCGAAAGGGCTTGAATCGGAGGTTATTATTTTGCTCGAAGCGAACCGCGACCTCGTTCTCGGTCGACATCCGAACGCCGACCTCTGGCAACTTTTTGGCGACAGTTCGGCGACCGAAAAATCCGACCAGCATCGCCTCCTCTATGTCGCCATGACCCGCGCCAAGCAAAAACTCTACATCTTGAGCACCGACAAAAACTTCGCGCTCTGAATGATATAATACTACGAATGACAACTTATTATCCCAAACAAATCCCTTATCTCCTAGATCAAGATTTTCGCGAGCGAGTGGACTACCAAGAACATCATTTTACGGAGCTGGACGAAGCATGCTTCTGTCTTTGGACAATGCGCTCACGCGCCACGCTTGCGGGCGAAGTAACGAATTATATCTTGCCGGATGCTTGCATTGATCTGGTGATAGATTTCACTAAGCAGACTATTAATTTTGCCGGCTTTAGCAAAGCGACCGAGCCATTTCCGCTCACTGGTGAGATAGATTATCTCGGGGCGCGACTGAAACCGAGTGTGTTTTATGCGTTGTTTGGTGTCGCTGCGCAGAAAGTCATGGATTGCGAATTGGCGTTTAGCACAGTTGAGCAAAATTTTAATCTCGCCGATATTTTCCGCTATACCGACACCGATGACCGCCTTCTCTGCCTTAAATCATACCTACTAACGAAACTCCAAACCCATCCGACATTTCCATATTTCCAGGTTATAGATGAACTTTACCAAGCTCCAACTCCGCAAACCGTCACTACTCTTGCGCCGAGTCTGAATTGCTCGAACGGGCGTAGTCTATATCGTTTATTTATGACCCAGTTCGGCGTATCGCCAAAGACCTTGCTTAATATCTTGCGCTTACATTTCGCTCTAACCTTAATTCTGGAACAGCAAAAATCCCTCGTTGATATTGCTAATCTCTGCGGCTTTTATGACCAAGCCCACTTCAACAAAGAACTGAAAAAATACACCAATATTACGCCATCGCAAGTTCTGGATAATTACGGCAAATAGCCACTTTGTCTGTTTTTTACAAGACCTTTGGCGTGATTTTTTATACGATAAGAAAAAGGAGAAAACTATGTATCAAACAATTACTGCAAACTTAATGGTGAAAAATGTTAAAGACACAATCGAATTCTACGAGGATAAACTTGGGTTCAAGACAATTACTACCGTGCCAGAAGGTGGCGACATCTTGAACTTTGCCATCCTCGGCAAAGATAAAATTACCATAATGTTCCAAGAGCAACAGAATCTCTTGGCGGAGTATTCAACTTTACAAAACGGAGCAATCACGCCAACCTTAACCCTATTTATTACGGTGGATGATGTGAAGAAGTTATATGACGACCTGAAAGACAAAGTTAAGATTGCTAAAGAATTGCACCAGACTTTTTACGGCAAAGACGAGTTCGCAATTTTCGACAACAACGGAAATATTTTAACAATTTCTTGCTAACATATAGTGTTTTTATTGATTTGGCGGGGCGCACGACTTACGGTGGCGCGCCCTATTCATGCGAAGGGTGGTATAATAAGACAAATATAATTAAATTATAGAAAGAGCATCCATGCCCCGAGCCAAAAGTAAAGCCGAATTACAAAAAGCTGCCACCGAAAACTATCAAAAGTTAATTGATATGATAGATAATATGAGTGAGGTAGAGAAAACCACTGAGTTTGACTTCTCAAACGACCCGAAGAAAACCGAGCGCCATTGGGACCGCGATAAAAATCTGCGCGATATTTATATTCACCTTTATGAGTGGCATCAAATGATGTTGGATTTCATAAAGAATAATGTAGAGAAGAAATTAAATAAACAGTTTTTGCTGGAACCCTACACTTGGAAAACTTATGGCGACATGAATACAATGCTTTGGGAAAAGCACCAAAATACTAGCGAAGCAGAAGCGCGCAAGTTGTTTGAAAAATCTCACGCCGATGTCCTGAAACTAGTAGATCAATTTACCGACCAAGAACTATTTGAAAAAGGTTTTTATGGCTGGACTGGCACAACTAATCTTGGCAGTTATTTCATCTCTGTAATGCCAAGCCACTACGATTGGGCAATGAAAAAACTCAAAGCTCATAAAAAGAATTGCGAGAAGTAGACAAATCATAATTTATAGAAAGTAACTAAATGCGACAAGAATCCGCCGAAGAAAATACAAAAGCGAAGAAAGGCAAAACGTAATTTATCTAGTCATATCGCTAATTTAGCATATTCAGTTTAAAAAGGAAAAGCCTATGAATTCAGCAAGGATTGAAGAAAGTAGCCTAAATACTACAAAATATTCAAACGAAAAGCCTACAAGAACCATCACGTTCTATCTAGGAACGTTCTTTTCAGGGATTTTTGTTGTGCCAATTTTGGGAATTATTGCGCCAACTTTTATATTTTTCGGCGTCATAACTCCTTTGCTGGGGTTTGTAAAATTGATAGGTTATCTTTTCAATTTCACCGTGCCGTATGTTAGTTTTCAAATCGGCGACTTTGAACTAAATCCGATTATCGGCTTCTCATTATCTATCGTGGTGGGTCTGATTTTGTATTTTGTAGGAAAAGAAGCTTGGAAATTGCTATTGAAATACGGCAAATATATTCACCATAAGCGAATGGAATTAGAAAGATAAACCACAAGATGCCCAAAATATAAATCTCGCCCAATATCGGCATAATCCCCCTACCACTTTTCGCGATTTTATGATAAAATAAGGCAAAGCCTGTGTCTCGGAGGTGATTATGTCTGCCGTAAATTATATTTTTATGGCGACTAACTCCCGCCGAGTGTATAAATAATACAAAGATTTCGGGCAACAATAATAACATAAGGAAAACTTTCATGGCAAGCGAAGTCACAGACCTATCAAAGCTCCGCAATATCGGGATTATCGCCCATATCGACGCGGGCAAAACCACTACGACCGAAGCGATCCTCTATCGCACCGGCCTCAAACATAAAATTGACCTAGTCAAGGGCGGCACCGGCGGTGCTACGACCGACTGGATGGAACAGGAGAAGGAGCGTGGTATCACGATTACTTCCGCTGCCGTCACCGCTTATTGGAAAGGCCACAAGATTAATATTATTGATACCCCAGGTCACATCGACTTTACTGCCGAGGTCGAGCGTTCACTTCGCGTGCTCGACGGTGCGGTCGTAGTTTTCGATGGTAAGATGGGCGTCGAGGCTCAGTCTGAGACTGTCTGGCGCCAGGCGACCAAATACGGCGTCCCTCGCATCTGCTTCGTCAACAAAATCAACCAAATCGGTGGTGACTTCTACAAATCCCTTGATAGCATCCACAAGCGCCTCTCGAAGAACGCCGTTGCGATTCACTTGCCAATCGGTTTCGAGAAAGATATCTGCGGCGTCGTTGACCTTATCGACATGAAGGCTTATACCTACAAAGATTATGCTGATCATGAGTTGACCGTTGGCGATATTCCTGCTGACATGCTCGAAAAAGCTAAGAATGCTCGCTCTCTCCTCGTCGAGGAAGCTGTCCAGGCCGATGAAAACCTTATGGAAAAGTTCTTCAATCAAGGCGAAGAGGCAATCTCTGAAGTCGAGTTGAAGGCTGCTCTCCGCAAGCGCGTGCTCGATGGCGACTTCTTCCTCGTTACCGGTGGTGATGGCCGCGGCGTTATCGTCGAGAAGGTTCTCGACCTCGTTGCTGACTACTTACCGTCTCCGCTCGATCGCGATCAAGGCCAGACCGTCGGTATCGACCCGAAGACTGGTAACCAGGTCATCCGTAAAGCTGACAACAGCGAGCCTTTGACCGCTCTTGCCTTCAAGATCGCAACCGATCCATTCGTTGGTAAACTTATCTTCGTCCGCGTCTATGCTGGTAAAATGACTTCCGGCAGCACCGTCTTGAACGCTACGACCGGCGACAAAGAGCGCATCGGCCGTCTCGTCCGGATGTTCGCTGATAAACGTGAAGAAATCTCCGAAATCACCGCTGGCGATATCGCCGCCGTGGTTGGCATGAAGGAAGTCACGACCGGTACGACCATTTGCGACCCAGCTCATCCAATCCACCTCGAAGACATCACCTTCCCAGATCCTCCAGTATCTATCGCTGTTGAGCCAAAGACCAAATCCGATCAGGAAAAAATGGGCCTCGGCCTCCAGAAGCTCGTCGAAGAAGATCCGACCCTTCGCGTCCACACCGACGAAGAGACCGGCCAGACGATTATTTCCGGCATGGGCGAGCTTCATCTCGAAATCGCTATCGACCGCCTCCAGAAAGAGCATGGTGTTGAAGCTAACACCGGCGCTCCGCAGGTTGCTTATCGCGAAACCATCCGCGGCACCGCCGAAGCACAGGGTAAGCACATCAAGCAGTCCGGTGGTCGTGGTCAGTATGGTGACGTTTGGGTCAAGTTTGAGCCGAACGAGCCAGGCAAAGGCTTCGAATTTATCGACCAGATTAAAGGTGGTGTGGTTCCTCAGGAATATCGCAAGCCAGTTCAACAGGGTATCGAAGAAACCTTGAACGGCGGCGTTATCGCTGGCTACCCAGTCGTTGACGTGAAGGCTACTCTCTATGATGGCTCTTACCACGATGTCGACTCCTCCGAGCTCGCCTTCAAACTCGCTGGTTCTCTCGCAACTCGTGCTGGTATCCAGAAAGCGAACCCAGTCCTTCTTGAGCCTATCATGAAGATCGAAATCACCACTCCAGAAGAGTTCATGGGTGACGTCATCGGCGACATCAACTCTCGTCGTGGCCGCATTGACAGCATGGAAGACTTGAACGGTGGCGCCAAGCTCATCAAGGCTTTCGCTCCGCTCGCCAATCTCTTCGGCTACACTTCCGACCTCCGCTCGATGTCGCAAGGTCGTGCCGCTAGCTCCATGGAGCTCTTCGGCTACGAGGAAGTCCCACCCAACGTGGCGAACGAAATCATCGAGAAACGAAGTACGAAGTAGAAAGAAAACAAGTTTTCTTTCTACGAGAACAATGTTTCTCCTGAAGGGAAAAGAGGAGCACGAAGTAAGCCGCTCCAGCCCCAAAAAGTCCTCCTCTCGGGGAGGACTTTTTGGCGGATACGCTATTTTGGTATATAATATATAGCATGCCGACCAAGATTTATATCATTGAAGACGAACCAGTCATGCGCCAAAGCCTCGCCGACCTTCTCACGGGTTCCGGCTACGAGGCCGACGCCTTAGTTTTCGAAGAGCAACCCGTATCCCATGGCTCTGAACAATCTGCATCCTCTAACCCTGAACAGCCCGCGCCCCCTAGTCCTGAACGGCCCGCTCCTTTTGATCTCGAGACTATCGTCGAACAAATCCTCGCGGCGAAGCCTGATTTGCTTATGCTCGACATCAACCTTCCCGGCTTAAACGGCGAACAACTCCTAAAAACTCTGCGCCAGACTTCCGAGCTCCCCGTAATCATGGTGACTAGCAGTAGTTCCGAGATGGACGAGGTCCTCTCCATGAGTTATGGTGCCGATGATTACATCACGAAGCCTTATAGCCCGCAAGTTTTACTCCTCCGAATCGCCGCCGTCCTGAAGCGCGTCGAAGCGCCCAGCAGTATTAAAAACTTCCGCCACCTAAACATCGACCTTGCTCGCGGCGTCATCTCTGGAGAAAAAGACCCGAGAACTGGCAAGCCGCGTCGCGCCTTGCTTACGAAGAATGAGATGATTATCCTAAGTCACCTTCTCGAAGCGAAGGGTGAAATTGTCACTCGCGATGCTCTCATGACCGACCTCTGGAATAACCAGGAATACATCAACGACAACGCTCTGACCGTCAACATCAGCCGCCTTCGTTCGAAACTTAAATCTCTTGGCGCCGACGACGCTATCGAAACCCGCAAAGGCCTCGGCTATGTCCTCGCCTAACCCGGCCGCCAACCTCCGCCACTTTCTCCGCGAGAAGCTCTATTATTTTATACTTTTCTTCGTTCTTCTAGCTTGTCTGCTACTTTTCCTGCTCGCCCTCCATGCCCGCGCCGAAATAATTATCATTACCGTAATCTTCTTCGCGCTTTTTGGCGTCACTGTCCCGGTTTCCGAATATCTCCGCCGCCGCACCTTTTATCAAAAACTCCTCCAAAACATCGCTAGCCTCGACCGCGCCTACCTCGTCCTCGAGACCCTCGCTAGGCCGAACTTCTATGATGGCGCCGTCCTCTACGAAGCGCTCTACGCTATCAACAAATCCATGGCCGAAGTTGTTCAGAGCTATGAAATCGAAGCCGGCGAGTTTCGCGACTATATCGAGATGTGGATTCACGAAGTCAAGACGCCGCTCGCCACTTTGAGCCTCATGAATAAAGATCGCAAAATTGCCGCCCAGCTTAGTCGTCTCGACAGTTACGTTGAACAAGTTCTCTATTTCGCTCGCGCCGAAAACGCCGAACATGATTATCTCATTAAGCCGACTTCGCTCGCTGAAATTATCAAAAACGTCGCCACTCGTAATCGTGACCTTCTCCTCGCCAGTAACGTTGACTTTGTCGTGAGCAACCTGGACCATGAAGTTTTTACCGATAGCAAGTGGCTCGAGTTTATCATCAACCAAATCCTTCAAAATAGCATTAAATATCAGAGCAAAACTATTACCATTTCCGCCGAAGACACCGCAGAAAAAACTGTCCTCACGATTACCGATGATGGTCTCGGTATTTCCGCGAAAGACCTCCCGCGCGTCTTCGAAAAATCCTTCACCGGCGAAAATGGTCACGGTGCTATAT
>CAOQNC010000004.1:0-17371 GCA_948511255.1 uncultured Candidatus Saccharibacteria bacterium
GAATATATCGACGGAGTTCTCGCGGCAGTCGCGGCGGTGCGTTCAGAAAGTTATTACGTGAAGATGGCGCAGGCGTGGCTGGTGGCGGAGGTTTTTATTAAGTTTCGCGAGGCAGGGCTGGAGTTCCTGCAGGGCGATAACATGTTGCCGTGGACACAAAATAAGGCAATTCAGAAGATCCGCGAATCGTATAGAGTCTCGGACGCGGATAAAGAACTAATAAAGAGTCTCAAAAAAGTTCGTATATAGATGAGGTTGAGATCTCAGGTTCGTTAGAATCAAAGACTTTTCGCTAGCAGTCGCCTCGTCGAGATTGATTTGCTCAGAGATGATTTCGGCCTCGGATACAGCGACGGCAGTATCGTCATGATGGTTGCTTAAAGCCATGAAGACGGCTGGGAGAATTAAGCATTCGGCAACGTGGTAAAGAAGATGTAGAACCATAAAAGTAACGCCAAGTGCGCCGAGGCGCTTACCCTTCGACAAGTCGCGATGTTTCTTAAAACCGCAATGACAGTGATGCTTCATAGGGGTATTATAGCATGGATTTAGGCGGTTTGGCGGTTTTGGCGGGCGAAAAGGTCTTGAACTCGCGAGTTTTTGATGCTAGAATGGAATTGTTAGAATTGTTTAATTACTCTTGTCTTTGACGAGAGTAATTTTCATTTGTAGACCGTGAACTGACACGGAGATACGAACTTTCATACGTTTAGTTTCGAAGCGTATTACCATAACTCTATCCTCCTTTCTATACCCTTTCAAATTGCTTAATCCATAGATTACTTTCCGCCCGTGGATTTAGCGTAGTATACTTTGGGAAGTTTTACCAAGCATAAGCACGAAGATTATAGGGGGATTTTGGGCCGGGGGTTCTTTGAATGAAAATTGAGCATTATATCATATTTTGGTTTTTAGATACAAGCATAACCGTTTATAAAACTTAGCAGAAGTTATAATGCTTCTGCTAGGTTTTATTACGGTAGTGATTAGTGTTTTTCTGTCTATGGTTAGATTTTACCGCTTTTTGTCGTGAGGATAAATTACGTTGATTAGTTCTCCGTCCCAGCCGCCGCCCCGCCAAATAAGTTATTTAAGTCTGTTGGGTAGACTTTGAGATTTAATATCGCGATATCTATATGTTTATTGTAAAAAAGGAATAAGTATGTGCTATATCGACGTATATATTATATATGTGTACTTATTTGGCGGTTGCGGAGGCTGGGGCGGAGAGAAGTATAGGGCAGCGCGGCTGGAGTTTAGCGGGCGATACAGCGAACGGAGTAGCCGTTGTATTTAGAGCTCGCATCGCTGACAGTAATGAAGGTTCCTGAAACGACAAAACGATACGCCTTACTGTCAGAGCTAACAGTTGACGACCAGTAACGACCGTAGTTTCCTGCGTCCTTAAAGAGGCCGTTGCTCGTAGATTGATCAACGCCTCCGCCGCGTACGAAGAAATATGGTGGGCTGGTGAGAATTGTCGCACTCGTTCCAATGCTACCCGCGCTTAATAGATAACTAAAGCTGCCCGAATTTGAATTATTATTAGTTGGGAGTTTCCAGCCTTTCGGGCAGATACTGCCAGACGTATTACCGCTAGCTAAGATGCCACCTGTTCCTGCGGTCGCTGCGTTCCATTGATACTGATCTCCAATCAGATAGTGGGCGTCGTATTCCGTATCGGTATAAGTTTTATTACCATTTTTCGTATAGAAATCTGGATCAGACGAAGCTTGGCGCGAACCAACCGCAACGAATTGTGACGGGCAGGCCGCAACGTTAGCTTTGTTATTACCACACCCAGAGTATCCAGTCGGGTTAATAATAACATACATGCCCTGGTCCCAGGAGCGCGTTCCGGTGATTGACGAACTGACGGTGCTAGTGGAAATTGAAGTTTCGTAACGAACGGGAGGATAGGTTGAACTACTATTCCAGACGCTGCTAATATCTGAGGTCGCCGCAGTTAGTCCGGCAGTAGTCAAGTTTAAATCAAGGTTTTGTGTCATCCAGCAGTTATTATCCTTGAGCTTAGTAACCCAGTAGTATTTGCCGTCACGGACATCTCTGAGCTGTTTGGTTTCTCCAATTTCGCTGGCGGAGCAGATGGCGGTCGTCATTTCTTGCATGTCGGAAATGGAGCTGAGACCGGTTATTTCTAGCGGGCTAGAGATAACGGAGAGCGTGACTTGGTTTTCGTAGGTGTCGGCGGGTTTGTCGGGACCGATGTTGGCGGCGAAGCTGAGCTGGAAGGTTTTGCTGTCGGATTTGATGTTGGTGGAGGAGTTGGAACCGATTGTAATACCGCGAGTATTAGCTGGCATGGCGCTTAGCGTAGGATTGGCTGGAGCGGTTGTGGTTTCTGTAGCGTTATAACCCCAAGTGTTGACGGGGAGGTTATCATAAGCCGTAGCAGAAGAGAGTGAGGGGATGGTTTGGCTAGTGGTTTTGCCGGTGAGAGCGGAGCTAGTGCTGCCAAGATAGACTATATAGCCGCCAGAGTTCTCGACGCCAACGGTGGCTTTGATAGAAATAAGGGCAGAGGCACCGCTAGCGGAAGTCGGAGTAAGTGAAGTGGAGCCGGAAGTCGGAGAGAAGGAAATGTTGACGGTGGAGGGGGTAGTGGTGGAGGAAGTACTATCATCAGGAGCACTATCGAAGGCATGAGCGGAAGGGGCAGATGGGCTAAATAGTGAGAAGGTCAGAAGAAGCAACATTAAGCAGCTTATTTTACCAGAAGAATTGAGACTTATTCTGGAAGTCTTAGGTTTTATATCTTGGCGTTTTAGCATCACGGCCCTCCTTTATAGTTTGTACACTCGGAGTGGTGCCGCGAATTGTTGAATAAAAAATCGACACCACAGCGGGTGTACGAAACCTTTACCAGTAAAGAGAACCTAGCAAGTATCGCCAAGTATCATCTAAATCGGCTGCTGTGGTGCCGGTTTTTCTGATAATACCATGACAAATAAATACCTGCCATAGATATCTCTTTACTGTCTGATAAATGTTTCGTACATTTTTATTGTAGCATAGAAATTAAACTTGTGCGGAAAAATGCTGGAAAATATTTTTGAGTCGGGAGAACGAGGATTGCGCCTAGAAAAATATAGCCTCTAGATGAGACTATATTTTTTGTCAGGCGGATTGCGCACGCAATAGATAAAATCGTGCGTGAAAGATTTGCGTAAATCGTGAGCTTAATTCGCGGAGAAAATCCAGTAGATGAAAGCGCCAATGAAAGCGGCAGCACAGACGGATCCGACCCAGAGGAAGACACCGCCAAAGCCGGACAGCCAACGGCGGAATTTGTGGCGGTCGTATTCGTGAATAGCGGCGCTTAGCTCGGCGGCAGTTTCAGCGTCGGTCTTCAGCGCACGACGGAAGACGCGAGTGACGGAGTCGATAGCGATGACTTGAGTATCCATACAGTTCGCGAAGGTGCGCGCGAAACGTTCGTTGGATTTAAGACGTTTCTCAAGGCGAGAGAGGCGTTGCTCAAGATCGGCGATCTTCGCATCCTTCTTCAATAGCGTTTTACTCAGGGCGACGACTTCTTCGTCGGACATCTTCGAGCTATCTTCGGCGCGCTGTGAGCGGCTATAGTGAATCTCGTCCATGTCGGCGAATTTGGTTTCTGAAACTTGTGCGCCCTCGGCGGCGGCGCTATCTTTTTTACTCATTTTTGGGCCTCCACTTCCCTATTGTCCGCTTTGCCCAAGAGCGTTATATTTCCCTTTTTATTCCCACTCGTGCTTTTCTTTAGTATAGCATAAGTTAGTTAGGAGCAGTGCGGAAAAGGTTGTAGTTTTTACAACGAGAGTGAATTGGCTAGTTTTTCTCGAATACAAGCAGCGACGTCAAGCACTTCTTGCTTGTCATTGACCGTGGCATGAGTTTTTGCATAGGCTGCGACTTCGCGCAAAGTCGAAATGCCAGCCCCAAACTTTTCGATCATCCAGGATTGTACTGGGAAAATCCAGATATGGAAATGCGCGGAACGCTCTTCTTGGACTAAGGTTATTTCTTTGGTAATGCCAAGTTGCTTCAATGCGGTTTCGGCACAAGCTAGAACGTCGCCAATTTCATGCCGTTCGTCTAGGGTTAATTCAGCAAAAGAGTTGACATGACGCCTTGCGTTTAAAACTAGGAAGCCTGGGATAGGTATTTCCGGATCAGGGGCGAGAAAACAAAACTTTCCACGATAGACTGGGCCGCCAGGAACGGCAATCTCTTCATTGACAATGGCGCAGCCCATACAATCAAAACTCAGTTCGTTGCCAAGAAAATCTTTAGTTTTATGGATATTGTGCGCAAAAATCGTTTCGTCCATATGTTTAGTCCAAGTTAATAAGCTCGTAGTCACGGGAGCCGAGGCCGAGAGCGGCAGCGGTTTCGATGATGTGGCGACCGTTTTGCTGCTCGACGCGCTCCACGAAGTGGTCACGGCCGGGGTCGGTGGAATTATAAACCATATCAATACAGGCTTGGTCGAGGGCGACCGGGTCGAGCGAGGCGGCGATGCCGATATCGTTCATACAAGGGGCTTCCGGTTCGGCGACGCAATCGCAATCAACAGAAAGATTGTTGATGACGTTAATGTAGAGAATTGGCTTCTGCTCGGCGGCGTAATAGTCGGCGACTGCCTTGGCGGCTTCGGCCATGCTTTCAAGAAAGTCGTCCTGCGGCGGAAGTAGCTCGACGGCCTCAGGCCTCATCTCGGCGCCGTCTTCCGGCTCATCGAAACAATGTAAGAATTTCTCGAGATCGCGGGATTTGCCAGCGGTATGGATGTAAACTTTGCCGACCGAAGAGGCGATGCCGATAGATTGATTCTTCAGTGCACCGCCGAAACCGCCCATCGGATGACCTTTGAAGTGGGCAAGATTAATCATCGCGTCATAGCCCGCGAAGTTTTTGCCAATGATGTCGACCGCGAGATGCTTACCGCCCTCGACGGGGATTTCGATTTCGCCGTCAGCATCCATAATGTCGACGTCAGCAATTTTCGTGAAGCCGTGATCCTCGATAGTTTGGCGATGAGCGGCGGTTTCCTGGCGGGCGCCTTGATAGGCGGTGTTACATTCGACGATCGTGCCGTTGACTTTTTCGACTATGTCTTTGATAAGTTCAGGCTTCAGATAATTCGTGTTGCCAGCCTCGCCGGTCGAAATTTTTACGGCGACTTTCTTGCCATCAAGCGGAACATTAAGTTGCTCATAAATCTTAACCAATGACGCGGTCGTGATTTCTTTTGTGAAATAAACTTTTGATTTTTCGTTCATAAATCCTCGCTTTCTATATATATTATATACGAAGTTTTCTGCGAAGTATGATAAAATGGCTTTATGAAAGTGAGAGGTTTTGAGGTGGCGAAGGGTTGGGAAGATAAGGGCGTTCGGTTGCCAAAGCGCTCGACGGCACATGCTGCCGCCTATGACCTAGAAGCAGCGGAGGACGTCGTGGTGCCGGTGTTTCGTCCTGGAGTGAAGCCGACGATGATTCCGACGGGACTGAAAGCGTATTGTCAGCCAGACGAGTATTATGTGATTGCAAATCGGAGTTCAGGAGCAGGCAAAGGTCTTGTGACTGCGAATGGGATCGGAATTATTGACGCTGACTACTACGGGAATCCGAGCAATGATGGGCATTTTCAGGTGTTGGTTTTTAATGTGCTCGATCATGAGATTACTGTAAAGAAGGGTGAACGGGTTGCGCAACTGATTTTCCAAAAGTTTCTATTGGCGGATGGAGATGTAGCGGGAGGAAAAAGAAAAGGCGGGTTTGGCTCGACAGATACGGACAGAGATGCCGCGACGGGTTCGCGATCGGATGAGGGCTTGGAAGTCGATGAGGAGGAATAGGTGGGCGAAAAGTTGCTAAAAGTGGTCTATGATTGCGATGATGTGTTATGGGATTTGAATACGCACGTCGCAAATCTGAAAGGGATTGACCCGAATTGCCTGGTGAACTTCGCGATGCTGGAAAATGAGGCGCTAACCATGCCGGAGCGACGAGCGATGTTGGACGGGTTTCGGGACGCGGCGAGTTTTGTTGATATCAAGTTTTATGATGGCGCAAGCGAGATTCTGCATGCGGAAGGATTAGGCGCAACAGTAATGATTAACTCAAATGCTTATAATGCGGAGATTGCGGAACTGAAACGACAGCAACTCACTAGGTTGTTGCCAGAAATGGCGCCGGAAAAGATGCGGATTAACGTGATTGACCCGGACGGAGCTTGTCATAAGGAGATTGAGCGGGACTTGTTTATTTTCGTGGATGATAGTCCGTTTAATATCGCGCTTTCCGAGGCGAAGATTAATATTATGCCGACGCGGCTCTGGAATGTGACGCCAAAGGCGAAGGAAATTGTGCGCGAGAAAAATGTGATTTGGATTGACGATCTTACAAAAATCAACCAGTTTGTGCGCGAGACTTTAGCAAAGATGTAGACCTTATTTGGCTTTAGGCTTAGTGATGTCGTTGATTTTGCGCTTAGACTTGGGTTGAGTTTTACTGGCCTTTGCTGATTTCGCAGAGTTTTGGGAGTTTGTTTGAGAGCTTGGTGACTTTTGAGTTTTGGAAGAAGTGGACTTTTGCGCGGTACCAGATTTAGAGTTGGCAGTAAAATCTTGACCAGGCTTGGTTTTTGCAGAGGAGGAACTCGGGGCGGTTTTGGATTTAGAGCGCGGGGCTTTCGGTTTGGCGGTGATAATCTCGTCCGGCTCGATAACCTCGATTTCTTCAGCTGTGATGGTCTCCTGTGTTTCCGTGGTCTCTTCTGGCGCAAGGTCGTCGATTTCCGTATCCACATCAGGAGTGCCTTCATCGTCGTCTTCGATAGTAACAGTGCGAATGCGCGGCAGAACGATGTGCTTTGAAATGACGCCGCCCATGAAGGCGTCAAGGAGGATGAGAATGTATCCAAGAATCAGAATTAGGAGGCCGAGCAAGGCTAGCCAACTTAACATTTCCCAAAAACCGTTAGCGTTGTAGTCGAGAAAGGCGACCGGATAGAGCAAACTGGTCGACGACGGGAGCATATTCGCAGTCAAAATGATCATCGCGCAGTACGAAAGCGGAAGCGCAAGCCAATAGAACGGATCCATCGGTCGCCAAAGGCCTTTTTTATTAAAGAGACACCAGTCAAGCAAGGTCAAAATCGGCAGGATATAGTAAGTCAGAATCGCGGGGAAGCCGGTGAGGCCGGGGATATATTCGTCATTAATAGCGCAAGCAATAACAGCGACAGCCTGAACAATGAAGGCAATAATCAATATACCTTCGAGCATAGGGCAGGGAGTATCGCCAGCTTCCCTTTTATTGCTAAGGGCGAGCATGAGAGCCGAAATACAGAAGTAAATTGCGCCAATCAAAAGCGCCCAAGTCGAAAAAAGCCGCCAAGCGGTCGCGCCATAGCTGGCCAGAGTCATCCAGAAACCGTAGACTGAAATTAGACCAAGCGATAACTTATAGAAAGCAGCGACGAGTTTGTTTCGGACATACATAATATATATTATATGCTACTTGTGGCTTTTTGGCGATAGATTTCGACTTTAGCAAGGAAATCCATCGGCTGTTTAAGATGCTTGTTTACGATAGTTTTCGATAGCAGCTATTATTGTTGCTTATGGTAGTTTTCGATAGCGGCGGAGAGAGCTTCGTGGCCGAGAACTGAGCAATGGAACTTATGCGCTGGCAGACCACCAAGAAACTCAGCGATTTCGGCGGGGCCGATTTTTAAGGCATCGTCGAGCGTTTTTCCTTTAGCGAGTTCAGATAGTGCGGAGGTCGAGGCAATCGCGCTAGCGCAACCATAAGTTTTCCATTTGACGTCTTTGATTTTATCGTCTTCGATTTGGAGAAACATTTTCATCTGGTCACCGCAAACTGGATTACCAACAGTTCCCTCGGCGTCGTGCGGATATTTAGTCTCGTCGCCCATAAGGAAGTTGCGCGGACTTAAAAAGTGATCTTTGACAATGTCGGAATAGGCCCAGCTCTGACTAGCAGATTGGTTTGAGTTCTCGCAGGCGGCGTTGTCGCTCGGGGTGGCGGCCGAATTGGTCGGTTCGGCTGAGTTTTGTGCTAGGCTTGAATCTGATTGTGATTTTGTAGTCATTGGTTTGACTCCTTGATTTTAATGGTGCTAATTCCCTGCAGGCGGGTGACGATCTTTGGGAGTGCGGTCATCACATGGTCGATGTCGGCCTGAGTCGTAGCGAGACCGAGAGAGAAGCGGATGCTACTGTGCGCGACTTCGGCGTCATGCCTGGTCGCCATTAAAACATGGCTAGGCTGGATATCGCCGGCGGCGCAGGCCGAGCCAGTAGAGACGATAACATTTTCAGCGTCGAGATAGAGCTGGATTGATTCGCCTTCAGCCGCTTGGAAACTGACGTTCAGGATGTTAGGCAGGCAGTTTTCGAGCGGACTATTTAGGCTGCTGTACGGAACTTCTTTCAAGATACGTTCGGCGAGTTGGTCGCGGAGTTTGGCGACTTCTTGATATTGTTTACAGCTCCAGCCGTCCCAGCACCATTTTGCGGCGGCGCCAAAACCGGCGATAAGCAGGGTATTAGAGGTGCCGGCGCGACGCTTGTTTTCTTGATGGCCGCCGATGATGAGCGGCTTATACTGCGCACTTTTTCTAACGTAGAGAGCGCCGACGCCGATGGGGCCGCCGATTTTGTGCGCGCTGATAGTGAGATAGTCAACTCCGAGCTCATTGACGTCGATATGGATTTTGCCGAGGGCTTGGGTGGCGTCGGAATGAAGAAAAGTGTTGTAGTTTTTACAACGTTTGGCGATTTCCGCGATCGGCTGAATTGAGCCGAGCTCGTTATTGGCGAGCATGACCGAAACGAGATTGACATTTTCCGGAATGTCGGCAGGATCCACGAAGCCTTGCTGATTAACGTTGATAATCCGGCAAGTTTTCGCGCGAGCTTTCAAGGATTCGAGAACGGAAGGATGCTCAATGGCACTAGTCGCGGCGTCCTGCCCGGCAAAAATATTAGACACAGTATTGTTCGCCTCGGAACCACCGGAGGTAAAAATAATTTCAGAAGGATCGGCGTTAATCAGCCGGGCGACTTCGGCGCGCGCATCCTCGATAATTGCGCCCGCATGATGACCGGGGGTATGGAGCGAGGAAGCGTTGCCAAGTTCGAGATTCATAACTTCGAGCATTTTTTCGCGCACAACCGGAAGGAGGGGTGTAGTCGCAGCGTAGTCAAGGTAAGTCATTTGAAACCTTTCTGGATTTTAGCGATCTCGAGCGTTTCGGCGAGTTCGAGGAGGACTTTTTGTTGCTCTTCTTCGGTCATGAGTTTTGTTCCTCTTGATCGGTATTTGCGGCGAGGTTTTGAGTGGTGGAGCTTGGATTGGCTGTAGGGCCTTGGCCAGAGTCGCGGGTTTTGCGGGTATATTCGACGATTTCAAAACTTATACCTTCGTAGGTATCGGTTTTTAAAACTTTGCGGTCATATTTTGACTTATCGAAAGTTGGGAAATAAGTGTCAGCAGGTTTCGTCGCAGCAACTTCGGTAAGATATAACTTATCGGCAAGGTCGAGATACATTGCATAGAGACTGGCGCCGCCGATGATGAACTTTTTGCCATCGAGAGTTTTAAGATAGCTATCTAGCTCGGGTTGAGAATGAAAAACCTTCACGTCTGGATTCTCAATTTCATTACGAGTAAGCACGATATTCTCGCGCTTCGGGAGCGGCCGACCGATGCTTTGGAAAGTTTTGCCGCCCATAATAACGGGATGGTTAAGAGTGGTTTCGCGGAAAAACTGCATGTCGGGCTTAATCTGCCAGAGGAGGTGGTTGTCGACACCGAGACCAAGATCTTGACTGACGCAGGCGATAACGGAGAGGTTTTTCATTATTCAATCTCCAAGATTTCGCCGGTGCCATATTGGAGATGAAGCAGGCGCTGGTTGCGAGAACCGCGGAACTTCATAGTCAGGTCGCGCTCGGCGAGGATGAAGGGGCCGTCGATGAGGGCGTCGAGAGATTTGAGGAATTCAACCGCATCGCCACCCATTTCGAGGATTTTTTCGTAGGTGAAGCCGGAAAAGGACCAGACGTTCCAGCCGAGTTCGCTGCGGCACCAATCGGCAATTTCTTTACAGGCGGCAGGCTGAACGAAAGGTTCGCCGCCGCAGAAAGTAATGCCGGATTGGCCACGGAATTCGCGGAGGCGATCTTTCACTTCTTCAATGTCAACGAGCATACCGCCGTTGAAATCCCAGGTTTCCGGATTTTGGCAGCCGGGACAGCGGTTGGGGCAGCCCTGCGTCCAGAGAACTGCGCGCAGGCCATACCCATTTACGATATTGTCATGTTCGAGCGGTCCGGAAAGGCGGATTTGCCGCGGGGCGTTTCCTTGGTCCGGAGCGGGAGATTCGGCCATTACATCTTCCCTGTCATCGACTCTTGCTCAGCCTTGGCGGCTTCGCGAGCGGCTTTTTCTTCGACGCTGTAGACGCCGTTGATGTTGCTGGCGACTTCGGCGTGGTTGGAGGCGTTATGCTCTTCGACACAGCCGCAGTCGCAAGTGTTACCTTCGACGGAGCATTTGTTGGCCGGATTTTCGACATCGCAGGCGCAGACTTTGGCAGATTTGAAACCGACGTTGTGCTTGACGCGGTCGTGTTCCTCGGCTTTCTTGCCGTCGTTCCAGCGCTCGAGCGAACCGACGAGGTAGCCGGTAATGCGGCGGAGGCGTTCGAATGGCACATCACCGTCATCTTCTTCACGTCCACAGGCTGGGCAACGGTGGCCGGAAATGATACCAGAGAAGCCACAGACTGGGTCGCGGTCGACTGGGTGGTTGACGGAGCCGTAGCCGATGCCGGATTCTTTCATCTTGCGAATGACAGCTTCAAAGGCTTCAATGTTCTGGGTCGGGTCGCCGTCGAGCTCGATGTAGGTAATGTGGCCGGCGTTACAGAGGGCGTGGTATGGAGCTTCGATTTCGATCTTCTCGAAAGCGGAGATTGGGTAGTAGACCGGGACGTGGAAGGAATTGGTGTAGTAGTCGCGGTTAGTGACGCCTTCAATGTTGCCGTATTCTTTGCGGTCGATCTTGGTGAAGCGGCCGGCGATACCTTCGGCCGGGGTGGCAAGAAGGGAGAAGTTCAAATGATATTTCTTAGCATACATATCACAGCGTTCGCGCATGTGTGTAATGATGTCGAGACCAAGCTCACGGGATTCTTCATCTTCGCCGTGATGCTTGCCGGTCATGGCGACGAGGCTTTCAGCAAGGCCGATGAAGCCGATACTCAAAGTGCCGTGCTTGATGACGTCGCGAAGGGTGTCGTTCGGCCCAAGCTTTTCGCTACCAAACCAGTTGCCCTGGCCCATGAGGAATGGGAAGTTGCGAACGTGCTGGTTAGCTTGGAATTCATAGCGTTCAAGCAATTCGTCGGCAACAAGATCCATTTTTTCGTCGAGTTCTTTGTAGTAGCCAGACCAGTCGGCTTCCTTGCGTTCGCCAAGGATGATACCATGCTTGATACCGAGGCGAACAAGGTTGACCGTAGTGAAGGAAAGATTGCCGCGACCAGTTGTGATACCATCGGATTCTGGGAAAACGCTACTGTAGACACGAGTGCGGCAGCCCATGGTCGCAATTTCGGTGCGATAGTCGCCAGGAACATAGTTTTTGAGGTTGAACGGAGCGTCGATGAAGACGAAGTTCGGAAAGAGGCGCTTCGCGGAAACTTCCATGCTGCGCTTGAAGAGGTCGTAGTTCGGGTCTTCTGGGTTGTAGTTGACGCCTTCTTTAACTTTGAAGATAGAAATCGGGAAGATTGGGGTTTCGCCGTGGCCAAGACCAGCTTCAGTCGCGTCGAGGAGAGCCTTCGAGACAAGGCGACCAGAAGCGGTCGTGTCGGTGCCGAAGTTGATCGAGGTGAACGGAACCTGAGCGCCAGCGCGGGAATGCATAGTATTAAGGTTATGGATGAAGCCTTCCATGGCTTGGAAAGTCTGTTTTTCAACGTCGGCGTTCGCACTCTTGATGACTTTTTCAGGAATGCCGAGCTGCTTAGCACGTTCTTCGTCGCCATAGACGAGGTCTTCTGGAATCTCAATATTGAGTTCTTGGCCGGCGAAGTCATTATAACGCTCAAGGTTGCGCTTCAAAGCCTTGCGGAAACTTTTGTCGACGCCCGGAGCCATAGCATAATCGAAGTTCGGGATAGACTGACCGCCGTGTTGCTCGTTCTGGTTGGCCTGGAGGATGATGGCTGCGAGGGCGCCGTAGCTAGCGATAGAGTTCGGGGTGCGGAGGTGGCCATGGCCGGTGTTGAAGCCGCCGTCTTCAAAGAGGCGGAAAGGATCGGTCTGGCAGCAGGTCAAGGTGCCGGTGGCGTAGAAGTCAAGGTCGTGGATGTGAATCTCGCCATTATCATGAGCGGCGGCGAATTCTGGGCGCATCAAGATAGTTTTCGCGAAGACCTTTGAGCCTTCAGCGCCGAACTGGAGCATCTTACCCATGGCGGAGTTGCCGTCGACGTTGGCGTTGCCGCGCTTGACGTCGGAATCCTCGGAAGCGTCCGCGACTGCGATAGTCTTATAGATATTCATGAGGTTACTCTTGGCTTCACGAGTACGGTTGCGCTCCTGGCGATAGGTGATGTATTCCTTCGCGGTGCGCTTGAAAGCAGATTCCATGAGAACTTGTTCGACAATATCCTGGATCTGCTCAACATTCGGAGTGCGCTGCTTAATGGTTTCCTCGGCGCGTTTGACCGCTTTGTCGGCGATTTGCTTCGCGCGGTCATGCTTAAATTCTTCAGTAACGAGACCGGCCTTAGCAATAGCTTCGGTGATTTTTTCCGGCTCGAAGTTTACGATTTTACCATCACGTTTAACGATTTTTTTGAACATAAAAAATATTACCTCCTAGTTGTGCTCAAATATGTAATTTTTATTTTTGGTGGGTGACGCTATATATAGCGTCTTATGACTATTATAGGACGCTATATATAGGGTGTCAATATTGAATGTGGTTAATTTTTGGCGAAATGCTGGGGAGTTTTCCACATGTTTTAACAGAGGCAGTTTGGGGTGGATTTTTGATGATTTACTAATTTTGGAGCATGGAAAATCCCCCGGCCTGGATAGGTCGAGGGATTTTACCAAGAATCAAAACAGCAAGCCGAGGACGGTGCGAAGGGCGGTCAACTCGACCATAGCGTCAAGGAACCCGCTGTCCTGCATCAGGTCAAAACGCTCGGCCGTCTCAACGCTTCGGCGAAGAGCGGGGATACATTTTGCATCATAGCGGATGCGGTCGACCCCGTTCGGAGAGGTAATTTCGACATAGTCATCCTTCAACTCCAGCGTTGTGCCGTCGGGACCATAGACCTTACTGAACCGCTCAATGAGGTCAGACTTCTCCAGCTCATTGCGGCGCTCGGCCTTATGCTCCTGGAAGTCGCGCTCAGCCTGGTCGCCAGCATCAATGGACCGTTGCGTAGAGGCGGCCAACGAATAGCAGGGTGCCTTCACAAAACCGGTCGCCGGAAGCATCCAGACATCCTCGTTGCCATAGGTTGCGCCCTCGTCGTCGGAAAGATTCTCAAAACGACGGTACCAGATGGCACCGTGGCGCTTTGCAAAGTTGCTATCCATTCCGCCAGCAGGCGGCATAAAATTTGGATTCCAGCAGACATGCAGAGCAAAACAATCAGCCTCGCCGGGGTGCTGAAGGATAAAGCGAGGCGGCTGGCCGTCGGCAGAGACCAGATGCCCGGTATGAACATGGAGCTGCACCAGACGCGGCAGTACGCCCAGATCGAAACAGAGCTGCGGGCAGTTGACTTCACCGACACCGCCGGGCAGGAGGAAGCCTCCGCGCCCATCAACGGGCAGCATTTCGGGGAGCAGGAGCAGAGGATAGTCGGCGGCGCGGCCAGTTTTCCCAGCATTCTTGCTCTCGAGGACGTAGTGGCCACTACCAGCCTCATGGCTAATATTGGCGCCCTTGATAGCCTTACATAGGATTTCAATGGGAGCTTTTTGTAACACGGAAAAGACCTCTTTTCGTCAAAATTACTGTCATCGACAGCGTTAGGAGCATAGAAGGCGATATACTCCCGACGCTATCGACGATAGATTCTTGGTTTTTGAAGGAGCAAACCACTACAGATAGAACCTCCGCGAGGCTTATATTTCTATTGTAGCACAGGTTATACTTTTTGTCAATAGTTATTCGAGATTCTTGGGATTTTGGCTAGCAAAAAATAGGCGCCGAGAGGCTCTTGAGGATTTATTTTCGTTGAGTGAGAAACTTGTAGCCCTCGAAGATGCCGAGCGGGACGAAGAAGGCGGCAAGGACGGTGACGATAAGAGCGAGAAGCGGGACGGGGACCGTGTTGACGATAATCATCAGCGGGCCGAAAAGGGCGAGGATTTGAAGGATGATCGCGGCGAGCATAGCGAGGTGAAAGCTGTTGTGCTTGACCTTGAGGCGCTTCCAAGCGGATTCATAGGTGCCGCGAGCAGAGAAAGCACTAGCCCATTGCATAACGACCAGCGCCGTAAAGGCGAGAGTATTGGCCTGAGCGGGGTCACCGAGAACGGCGCGAGCGATATAGAAGGTAGCGAGAGTGCCCGCAGCCATCGTGAAGGCAATGAGCGCCATGCGGCCAAACATTTTGCCGGAAAGGATTGGAGCGTCCTTAGCTTCGGGCTTCTGGCGAAGAATTTTCTGTTCGGGCGGTTCGAGGCCAATCGGGATGACCATGAGGGAGTCGGTGACGAGGTTGATCCAGAGAATTTGGATCGGGGTGAGGAGCTGGCTGCCAGAGAAAATCAGAGCGCCGAGCATCGTGAGAGCTTCGCCGGCGTTCGTGGCGAGAAGATAGCCGAGCATGCGGCGAATATTGGCCAGAACGGTGCGGCTTTCCTTGATGGCTTCGGAGATGTTTTTGAAATTATTATCGAGAAGAACAATGTCGCCGGCGTCTTGGACAATAGAGGGGCTATCACCCATAGCGATACCGACGTGAGCGCCGACGAGGGCGGGGACATCATTCACGCCGTCACCGGTCATGGCGCAGATTTCGGTCGTTTTGATGGCAGAGAGGACACGATATTTATCTTCAGGAGTGACGCGGGCAAAAATCGTGATATTTTTCACGGCATCGGCGAGATCGTCATCACTGATATTCCCTAGCTTCGAACAATCGAGAACTTGCGAAAAGTCGTCGGCGAGGCCGAGCTCGCGACCGATAGCATAGGCGGTGCCAGCATGGTCGCCGGTGACCATTTTGGTTTTTACGCCCATGCGTGCGGCCTGACGAATCGCGGCAGGAGCCTCCTTGCGCAAGGCGTCAGCAACGGCAATGAGACCTTCAAACTTAAAAATACTGTGCTTGTCGAGGCGACCGAGTTCGTTGATTTCGCGGTCAATTTCGGCACTAGCGATCGCAATAACTTTATAACCTTTGTTGGCAAGCTCAATAAGCTTCGCATCGGCGGCATCACGCTCTTTTTGGTCAAGATTACTGCGAGAGAGGATGGTCTCGGGGGCGCCTTTGACGCGAAGGATGAGTTTTTCGTCGCTACGGTAAAGATTGCCGGAAAGCTTAATACTTTGATCAAAAGCATAGAGTTTTAGGGATTCAAGCTTGGAGATTTTGAAGTTTTCTTTCTTCAGATAATCGAGGATACAGGCATCGAGCGGGTCCATCACACCGACGCCGCCGTCAGTATCCATGAAAACTGATTCGAGGAGGGCGGTACGGGCGAGATTGTCAAGAAACTCACGCTTCGGCTCGGTGGTCCAGATTTCTTTGAGCTCGAGGCGATTCTCGGTCAAAGTGCCAGTCTTGTCGCTGGCAATAGTAGTGACGATACCAATAGACTCGATAGCTTGAAGCTCCTTGATGAGGGCGTTTTTCTTCGCCATGCGCTTCGCACAAAGGGCGAGAATAATCGAAATCGCAATCGGGAGGCCTTCCGGCACGGCAGAAACAATCATGGCGAGGGTAAATTCGAGCGCGTCGAGCAGGTCGATGCCGTCAACGAGCTGGATAATCAGAACGACAAAAGCTAGAACGACCACGACTGCGGCGATTTGAGCGACAAGCTTGTTCATTTTGGCCTGGATAGGACTTTCCTCGCCGAGCGAAGAGGCGAGAGAGGCGATGCGGCCATATTCGGTGTCATTACCAGTAGCGGTGACGACAAATTTACCGGTGCCGGTGATAACAAAAGAGCCGGCGAAAACCATGTTGCGCTGCTCGTAGACTTTTTTGGTACCGGAGATGGCCTTGGCGTCCTTCGCGATAGCCTCGGACTCGCCAGTCAGCATAGACTCGTTCGAGAGGAGGCCGGATTCACTCACAATGCGGCCGTCAGCCGGGATGCGATCACCCTCGCGAAGAATCACGATGTCGCCGGGGACGAGCTCGGTCGATTCGATAGCCTGTTCTTCCCCGTCGCGGAGGACAGTGATAGTCTGGATAGTGCTGTTTTTGAGGGATTGGAGGATTTTTTCGGTCGAAAAACGCTGTATATAATATATAATGGCGTCGACGGCGATGATAATTCCGATTGTGATAGCCTCGATCCAGTTTTGCTGAATGGCGGAAAGCGCGAGCGCAATCACTAAAATAACCATGAAAATATCAACGAACGGCTCGATTAGCTTTCGCCAGAGCGGAGTTTCCGCTACTTTGAGAATGTTTTTGCCGTAAGTTTGTTGGCGCTTCTGCACCTCTTTATCGCTGAGACCAGTCTCGGGATTGACCACAAGATCGCCCAGTACCTCCTTAGTCGTCTGGTTGTAAAAATTAGCCATGGTTTCATTATAGCGAGAGGGGTCTGATTTGTCTAGTGAACCCTGACTCGGCCGCGCCTTTTATTCTGCGCCGATCTTATTGCGCGGAATGCGCCTCAATCCAGCCTAGAATATCTGACCAAACTTCGAGCTTGCCGTGCTCATTGAGGATTTCATGGCGCATTTTTGGATAAAGTTTACTGACGACGTCTTGGTATCCGCGGGCGCGCATAAAGTCGACCGCTTCGTTGAATTTCTTATGACTAATAATACAGGGGTCGTCGGCACCGGCGATGAAGAAGATTGGAGCGGAGGGATTGCGCAGTTGCCAATCTTTCGGGCTGTAGGCGCGCTTCATAAGGCTGAAGAGCGTGATAAAACCATTGAGAGTGAAGACGAAACCGTCGCGCTCGTCAGCGTCGTAGGCGGCGACCACGGCCGGATCACTAACAATCCAAGCGTTCGGGCTGTTGTCATAGGTGGCGTCGAGGTTGTTGTTGGACTTGGCGAGTTTGGCGGAACGCTTGTTGTAATTGCTAAAAGCAAGGTTGTTGAT
>CAOQNC010000004.1:17381-18796 GCA_948511255.1 uncultured Candidatus Saccharibacteria bacterium
GTTGATAAGGTTGCTGCGATGACGATCGCCGCGGAAGACTCTCAGGAACTTCGAGATGGCAATAGCGGGTCCGGCACCGGGATTGTTGCTGGGCGAGCCGCAGACAATGAGGCGACTAACGTCGGCGTCGTATTTTTTCATATAGCAACGAACGACGAGCGAGCCCATGCTGTGACCGAAGAGAGTGAGCGAGAGACCCGGGAAGCGTTGTTTGACGTATTTGGTGATTTGATGGACGTCGCTAATAATACCATTCACGCTATCCTTGCCGAAATAACCGTAGTCATCTTCCGACGCGACGCTGGCGCCGTGCCCGCGGTGGTCATGGATGATGACGACGTAACCGCGCTCAGCGAGATAATTCATGAAATCGTGATAGCGCTCGCGATGCTCGGCCATGCCATGAACGAGCTGAACGATGCCTTTAGGGGCGGCCGGAATGCGGAGGCTGACGCCTAGCACGAGACCGTCATGATTGCTTTTGAGAGCGAATTCTTCTTTTTGAAAAGTTGTGTTTTTGGATGGTTCGTCCATACTTATTCCTTGTGCTAAATAAACTAATTTTATTATAGCACAGGCCTTCGAGTTAAAAATAGCAGCCCTGACAGAGAATTTTTGGCTTACTAACTGCAACAAAAAATCGCCCTTGTCGGCGTCGTTGAACATTATCACGTATGGTGCGGGCGAAGAGACTCTAACTCTCGACCTCTTCCTTGGCAAGGAAGCGCTCTAAACAACTGAGCTACGCCCGCGTATGTGGTTATTATAGCACACGGTGCGTGGCGAGGCAAGGGATTTTTGCGAAGTTTTTTGAGATAATGGATGAGGTTTGAGCCATTTTGCCATGCGCTTTATAGTTCATGGTTTGCCTTACGGACAAAAAAATGACTACTTTCGTAGCCTTATACTTCTATTGTAGCACACTTTTCTTATTTTGTCAAGAGTTGGTGCCCGAGACTGGACTTGAACCAGCACGCCTTGCGGCATATGCTCCTAAGGCATACGTGTATACCAATTTCACCATCCGGGCTCCTACCTATTATAGCAGATATTTTCCTTGCTTGCTAGAGAAAAGTGTGATATTATAAAAACAATATTAGCTCAGCGGGCAGGAATAGCCGTGTCCGTTTAACCCAAAGGAGTTGTAATGCGAGATTACGAACTTACGGTTCTCGTTCATCCCGATCTCGAGATGAATATTGAACCAGCTACTATCAAAGTTAAAGAATTGGTCGAGAAACACGGCGGCAAGATTGTCACCGAAGAAAACGAGGGTAAAAAACGCCTTGCCTATCCAATCAAAAAGCAAGATTATGCCGTGTATTGTTTCTACACCGTGCAGCTACCGGCAGATGCGCCGTCCAAGATCGAGTCTGCGCTCAACATCACGGATGAAATTATTCGCTATCTGCTAG
>CAOQNC010000005.1:0-10121 GCA_948511255.1 uncultured Candidatus Saccharibacteria bacterium
TGACGAAGGGTTTCCGGGGGTGGTGATTTTGAATAAACTGCGTGGGATTGAGATTGTGCGCGAAGAGAATGGCGAGATGGTTCTTCGGGGGATGGGGGGAGAAATTTGGGATGATTTTGTGAGATTTGCGTGCGAGAGGGGATACTCGGGAATTGAAGCGATGAGCATGATTCCGGGGACGCTCGGGGCGGCGCCGGTGCAAAACATCGGAGCGTACGGGCAAGACATTGCGCAGGTTATCGAGAGTGTCGAGGCGTTCGATACGCAAACGGGGGAATTCGTGACGCTTGGAAAAGACGAGATGAATATGTCATACCGACACACGCGGTTTAACACGGGCGAAGATGTGGGGAGGTTCTTCATCGTGGCAGTGACGGTTAAATTGAAGGAAGGCGAGCTGGAGCCGCCGTTCTATAATTCCCTGCAGAAATATATCGACGAGCATGGCGAAACTGATTTTTCGCCGAAAAATATTCGAAAGATGGTGTCGGCGATTCGGAGTGAAAAATTGCCGGATCCAGAAAAAGTGGCGAGTGCGGGGAGTTTCTTTAAGAATGTTTATGTAGACAAAGCAGGCGCGGACGCGGCCGAGGCGCAGGGGATTCCGCTCTGGCGAAATGAAGACGGAAGCGGGAAAATCAATTCTGGATGGTTGGTCGAGGCGTGCGGATTGAAAGGAAAGGCGATGCGGGGGATTCGCGTGAGCGACAAGGCGGCGCTAGTGTTGATAAATGAAAGTGCGGAAAGTTATGCAGATCTCGCGGCGGCGCGAGAAGAAATTGTTGGCGCGGTGGCGGAAAAGTTTGGATTGGTCTTAGAACAAGAACCGGTTGAGATGGTCGCACCTTCCGGACAGCAATCGACCAAAATGGAGGAGAAGAAATGAAGTTATTGAACGGCGCAGAACTGGCGGGATATATGAAAGAAAACCAGGCGCATACCGTGAAGGCGCTCCGGTCGAGGAAGATTTTTCCGAAGCTGGTGATTATTCGTAATAGCGATAGTCCGGTGATTTTGAAATACGTGCATTTGAAACAGAGATATGGCGAGGATATTGGCGTCACGGTCGAGGATTGGTATCGCGAAGATGTCGCCGAGGCGGTACGCGAGGCAAATGTGCAAGAAGACGTGCATGGGATTATTGTGCAGCTGCCATTAGTCGATCCTTCCCTGACCGACGAAGTTGTGTCGGGGATTGCGGCGGAGAAAGATGTCGACGGGCTAGGGACGGAGGAAAGGATTGTGCGCGAGGAGGCGACGAAGTTCGAGTCGGCGACAGCGACGGCGATTAATTGGTTATTGGCGGGATATGACATCAACCTCGCGCAGAGTAAAATTGCGTTAGTCGGGAGGGGGAGGCTGATTGGAAAGCCGTTGGCGCGGATGTGGGGCGATTCGGGGTATGATGTGACGGCGTTCGGGAGAGGGAGCGATTTGATGACGCTCAGAGATTTCGATGTGGTCGTGAGCGCGACCGGCGTGCCGCATTTGATTACGGGGGAGATGCTGAAGCCGGGCGCCGTGGTTGTCGACGCGGGGACGGCGAGCGAAGGCGGGGTGCTGGTCGGAGACATTGATGATAGCGTGCGCGGGCGCGAAGACTTATTGGCGATTACGCCAAAGGTTGGCGGGGTCGGGCCGCTGACGGTGACGGCGTTGTTCGAACATGTTTTGATTGCGGCGAATAAATAAACGTCCACGAAAAAGTGCGAGTTTCTGGCTCGCACTTTTTGTTGGTCTACAACTTCGGCTATTTCTGAGCAAGGCTACAGATAAGTTCGGCAACTTTTTCTTTACCGAGCGACGCATCAATACAGAGGTCGTAGTTGCGCGGGTCGCCCCATTTCTGGCCGGAAATCAAGCTGTAGTAATCGGCGCGGTTTTTGTCGGAGCGGTCAATGTTTTTCGTGGCGGATTTTTCATCATCGCCATACATCGACATAATGTTCTTGACACGCATTTCCTTCGGCGCGTAGATGAAGACACGGAGAAGGTTCTTCTGGTCGCGGAGAACGTAGTCGGCGGCGCGGCCAACAATCACGCAACTTCCTTGCTTGGCGATTTCTTTCAGAACAGCATCTTGAGCTTCGATAGCATACTTAGCTGGCGAAGTCGTTAGGTAGAGTTCCTGGGAAATTTGTTCGCCGTCGTTACTGCTAACTTTCTTAATATACTCTTTGTCGAGACCACTTTCGGCAGCGGCAAGAGCAGTAAGCTCCTTGTAGTAATACGGAATACCAAGTTGTTTCGCAACAAGTTCACCGATTTTCTTGCCCTGAGAACCGTGTTCGCGGGAAATCGTGATGATGACGCCAGGGTGAGATTTCTGAATTCGCAGAGGACTAGATGTGGATGCTTTGGAGACGCCAAGATGTCGGAAAAACGTGCGCACCAAGACGACGGCGACAATGACGCTAATTACGTCCGCAATCGGGGCGGCCCATAAAATACCTGTAATGCCAATAAAATTCGGCAAAATAATAGCCAACGGAACAAACAAGACAAGATCGCGCAAAAGCGAAACGACCGCAGCCTTTAGAGGCTCGCCGACTGCCTGGAAGAAAATGGAGATAATCTTAACCAAACAAGTTAGAGTGACGCCAAGCAGGAAGATTCGGAAGGTAATGCGAGCGAATTCAAGATATAACTCGGAATCAACACCAAATAAGTTAATAAACAGATCCGGGAAGGCTTCTACTATCACAGTAATAATGATGCCGACGATGACAGTAGCAGTAGCTGCAAGGCGAAATGTCTCCTTCACTCGTTCATTCTTCCCGGCACCAATGTTATAGCCAAGTATAGGCTGCGCACCGACGATAATACCTATAGCGATGTTTAGGACGATTGAGAAAACCTTTGAGCAGATACCCATGGTAGCAATCGGGATATCAGCACCGTAAATCGAGGATGCACCATATTTTGACAGCATGATATTTGCGACCAGAGTGATAACGACTACCGCAAGCTGAGTAATAAAGGTCGAGATGCCTAGCTTAATGACATTAGTGATAACTTGCATGTTCAACTTAAAGCTTTCGAGCTTTAGGCGGAAGGTCTTCGTGCGGAAAAGATAAACGACGCCAATGGCTAAAGTAATAACTTGACCGATAATGGTAGCCCAGGCGGCTCCTTTCATCCCCCAATGAAAACCAAAGATGAAGATTGGGTCCAGCGCGATATTCGTAATAGCCCCGGCCAGAGTTTGCACCATAGCAAAAGCTGGCGACCCGTCTGCACGAATTATTGAGTTGATTGAATTGCCAATCATGAAAGCCGGCATGAATGCGAGAACGATGGCAAAGTATTCATGAGCAAACCCAATAGTTGCTTCCGAGGTGCCAAAGAAATAAAGTAGCGGGTCCATGAAGAGAAAACCCAGTAGAACAAATATTACGCTGGCAATCATACAGATTAGCAGGCTATTGCCGACTGCTTTATGGGCGCTTTGAGTATCTTTACGACCTTAACATATCGACAAAAAGGCGGCGGCACCATCGCCAAGCGCAAAAGTAACAGCCATCGCAATTACAGTCAACGGGAAGACTACCGATGTAGCGGCATTGCCCAAGTATCCAAGCTCCGGACTATTGCCGATAAAAATTTGGTCGACTATATTGTATAGTGCGCTAATCAAAAGTGACATAATGCACGGAATTGCGAACTTGATAAGTAGCTTAGGGATTCTCTCCGTGCCAAGAATTTTATTACCTTGGTCGTCCACGAAAAATGCTCCTTTCTTTCGAGGGTTTACGTTTTATAAGTATGTATGCCCGGTTTTTATATCAATTTCTGAGTTCTTGGGTCAACTTTATGTATTTTAGCACAAATTGTTCAAAAATGGATATCTGATGTTGTAATTTTTACAACAATTTTGGCGGGCGGCGAGGTGATGCGGGTTAGTCGCGTAGTCGGTTTGTTTTCTGACGAAAAAACTTCCTGCGGCGGCTGGGGCGAGGTGCGAATTAGTCGCGTTTTAGCATGACGGTAAAGGCTTCGGAAGGGATGTCGATTTTGCCGAAGCGTTTCATGCGGGCTTTGCCTTTTTTCTGTTTGTCGAGGAGTTTGGCCTTGCGGTCGCGGTCGCCGGTGTGGATTTTGACGGTAACATCTTTACGGTAGGCGCCGATAGTTTCGCGGGCAATGATTTTAGCGCCAATGGCGGCCTGGAGGGCAACTTCAAAGTTTTGACGCGGAATAACTTCTTTTAACTTTTTGGTGATTTCGCGACCGAGAGCGTCGGCTTCGGAGCGGTGACACATAAGGCTCAGGGCGTCCATACGGTTGCCGGCGACGAGAAAATCGAGGCGGACGAGGTCTTCGGCGCGATAATCGGAAAGTTCGTAGTTGAAGCTGGCGTAGCCGGAAGTGATGGACTTGAGCTGGTCGTAGAAATCGGTGAGGAGGTTCGCCATCGGGGCTTCAAAATCAATCACGGCGCGATCTTCAATATAACTTAAATTAGTTTGATGGCCGCGTTTCTCGTTGATGAGGTTCAGGACGCCGCCAATCATGGTTTGCGGGAGGATGATTTCGCCTTTCACCCAGGGTTCGCGAATCTCGGCGATAGTAGACTGGTCAGGGAGGTCGGAAGCGGAGCGGATATTCAAATCTTCGCCGTCGCTCAAGGTAACTTCGTAGTTCGTGCTAGGATTAGTGATGACGAGATCGAGATTAAACTCACGCTCAAGACGTTCGCGAATAATGTCCATGTGGAGCAGACCGAGGAAGCCGATACGAAGACCGAAACCAAGGACGGGGGAGTTTTCCGGCTCGAAGTGGAGAGCGGAATCGGACATGGCGAGCTTCTCGACGGCGTCTTTCAGATCCTGATATTGGTCGTTCGAAACCGGGAAAAAGCCTGCATAGACGAACGGAAGGACGTTTTTGTAGCCGGGGAGCGGTTCGGGAGCAGGAGATTTGGCCAGAGTGACAGTATCGCCGACTTTGGCCTCGCGGGTAGTCTTCAAGTTCGTGACGATGTAGCCAATACTCCCCTCGTCGAGGCTCTGTGCGGGGGACATTTTCGGCGTGAGCGCGCCAACTTCGAGCGCAAGACCATTAGTTTCGGCTGCCATCATGCGGATTTCGGAGTTTTTGTCGATCTTCCCTTCAAAGATGCGAACATAAAGAATGACGCCGCGGTAATCGTCAAAATATGAATCGAAGATGAGAGCGCGAGTGGCTCCGGTAGGGGAGGCCGGCTTGCGAGGTTCGGGAGCTTTTTCGATGATACGATCGAGGATTTTATCAACATTGAGGCCGGTTTTGCCGGAAACCGGGATAATTTCTTCGGGCGAGCAACCAAGAAGGTTGACGATCTGGGCGGAGACTTTTTCGACGTCGGCGGCAGGAAGGTCGATTTTGTTGATGACGGGTATAATATATAGATCTTGTTCAAGGGCGAGATAGACATTGGCAAGAGTCTGAGCCTGGATACCTTGAGTTGCATCGACGACAAGGACGGCGGCCTCGACGGCTTGGAGTGAACGGGAGACTTCGTAAGAAAAGTCGACGTGGCCCGGAGTGTCGATGAGATTCAAAACATAATCGCGCCATTTCATCTGGACAGGGGCAAGTTTGATTGTAATCCCCTTTTCGCGCTCGAGTTCCATGGAATCGAGGAGCTGAGACTTCATCTCGCGCTTCTCAACGGTATTAGTTATTTCCATCATGCGATCAGCAATAGTCGACTTTCCATGGTCGATGTGGGCGATGATACAGAAATTACGGATTTTAGAGGGGTTCATTATGCTATAATATTACCATATGATGCGGGTTTTGGCAATTTCTGGAGGGGTGGATTCGATGGTGATGCTCGATATGGTCTGTCGACGGTTTCCGGCGGAAGAGATTATTGTGGCACATTTCGATCATGGGATTCGTGCAAATTCGGGGCTTGATATGGAATTCGTGCGGGAGATGGCGGCGGAATATGGCGTGGAGTTTCGGTCTTGTCGGGCAGAGCTTGGAGCGGGGGCTTCGGAGGCGGAAGCGCGCGAGAAAAGGTATGAGTTCTTGATGAAAGTGGCGGCCGAAACGGGCGGGGAGGTCTGGACGGCGCACCACTTGGACGATTTAGTGGAAACGGTAACTATTAATTTTTTACGGGGGACCGGTTGGCGAGGACTGACAGGTCTGGACCGAGCAGGCGTGCGGCGACCGTTCTTGGAGACGGAGATGTTTTATGAGCCGCTGGACCGGGCGGGGATTTTTGAGTATGCGGCGAAGCGACGGCTGCGGTTTCGAGAAGACCCATCTAACTCATGGGATGAATATTTGAGAAATCGCGTGCGCCAGAATTTGAATAATTCCCCGCTAGATCTTGAACAGAAGCTGGAGGTTTGGCGACTTTGGCAAAGACAAAGAGAACTGAGGCGGGAAATTGACGAGGAGGTTGTAGGTTTGTTGCTGGAAGATGGAAGGTTTGAGCGAGAGTGGTTTCGAGGATTAAGTGAGAGCGTGGCGCTAGAGATTTTAAGGGCGGCGACTCTCGGAGCGGGAATTTCGGCGACGCGACCGCAACTTTTGGACTTTTGGCAGGCGATTTTAACTTATGGGGCGGGAAAAAGTTTTAACTTGCCAGGGGATAGATTGGTAAAGTTCGGGAAAGAGGAGTTTTCGTTGTAGGTTTCTGATAAGTTTTCTTGTTTTGGTGATTTTATATGCTATAATGGGGGCAACTTAAAGTGGAGTTATGAAATGATTACGAAAGCAATTATTCCGGTGGCTGGCTGGGGGACGCGACGCTTGCCGATTACGAAAGTGGTCGAGAAGTCGATGTTGCCGGTCGGAAACAGACCAATTGTGGACTATCCGATTCAGGAGTTGGTGAAGGCCGGGGTGACGGATATCTATATGGTGATTTCAAACGTCGAGCCGTGCCAAGTGAAAGCGTTTTATAGTGATAACATTGCTTTGAATCAGTATTTGACTGAGCGTGGAAAAGATGACCGGCTGAAGTTGGCGAAGACTTTGCCCGAGAATGTGAAGGTTCATTACATCACGCAAGACCCATCCGGCAAGTACGGGACGGCGGTGCCGATTGCGATGGCGGTGGAAGAATATAATATTAATGAGCCGGTGCTTGTGTTCATGGGGGACGATTTTATCTGGAATCCGGGCGGAGAGTCTTCGGCGGAGGCGTTGGTTAATTCCCTACAGTCTTCGGAGGAATCGGCGATTTTTGGCGCGGAAGTGCCTAGGGATAAAGTTGATAAATACGGGGTGTTTTCGGTCGAGGATGGGAAGTTGACGGCGGTGGTCGAAAAGCCATCGATCAAAGAGGCCCCGTCGAATCTAGTCAATGTGAGCAAGTACGTCATGTCGCCGGGACTGCTACAAGAGATCGTGAAATATGTGAAGGAGCATGATTTCGGGCCGAAAGATCAGGAATATGTCGTGACGGATCCGATTGAGACTTATATTAACAACGGCGGGATTATGCGGGTCGCTTCTACGTCTGGCGAGTATCTCGACTGTGGGTATGTCGAGGGGTGGCTACACGCGAATAACGTGGTTTGCGGAGGGGCGAAATAGGTTTGAGTCTTATATCTGCCGCAAGCGGCAGAATTTCGGGCGTCGCCTCAAGAGGAAATGCTGAGCGTTTCCTCTATTCGGCTTCTACGAAATTCACCGGGTGAATATTTGAAAAAGTTAATATTCACTTGGTGATATATTTGGTGTATAATTAGGGTATGAAAAAGGACGAGAAAAACTTCAGTTATCAAGAGGCGATTGGGCGCGTGGTAGAGCAGCTGCGTGTTGACAAGGGCTGGACACAGGCACAACTGGCTGGGGCGATTGGAAGTAGCCAGTCGGCGATTCATCGGATTGAAAAGGGCCGACAGAATATTTCTTTAGAACTGACAGAAAAGTTGTCGAGAGCCTTGGGGCGGCAGATTCTTTCGGTGAGCGATGCGGCTTCGCAGAATTATCGGATTCGCGGCGGGAAGGAGCTACACGGCGAGGCGGTGATTAACACGAGCAAGAATGCGGCGGTGGCGCTCTTGTGTGCTTCCCTGCTGAATTTGGGGACGACGCGGCTAAAGCATGTGGCGCGAATCGAGGAAGTTTTTCGGATTATTGAAGTCCTGGAATCGATTGGCGTGAAGTGCCGGTGGGTGAATGATAATCGGGACCTCGAGATCACTCCGCCGGAGAAGTTGCAAATTGAGAAAATCGACGTCGAGGCGGCGCGAAAGACACGTTCGATTCTGATGTTTATGGGGCCGCTACTACATAAGTTTAGGAAGTTTCGCTTGCCGTATGCGGGCGGATGTACGCTAGGGACGCGGACGATTGAACCACACCTTCGAGCGTTGTCGGATTTTGGGTTGAGAGTTGACGCGACGAATTGTAG
Source organism: uncultured Candidatus Saccharibacteria bacterium (assembly GCA_948511255.1). Lineage (GTDB taxonomy): Bacteria > Patescibacteriota > Saccharimonadia > Saccharimonadales > Saccharimonadaceae > Nanosyncoccus. The sequence goes on from CAOQNC010000005.1 coordinate 8,363, forward strand.
CGGTTTTTATGAAGCGACGGTGGAACCGCAGCATGCACAGAAGTCACTACTGCGCTCGTCGCGGTCGGTCGAGGCAGTGCATACAATGTATCCGCCAAAGCGAATTGTCTTGATCGAGCGGGGCGACACTGTGACTGAGAATATCTTGATGGCGGCGGCACTTTATCCGGGCGAAACGACAATCGTCGGCGCTTCATCGAATTATATGGTGCAGGATTTGTGCTTCTTCTTGGAAAAACTCGGCGTGAAGATTCGTGGGATCGGGACGACGACTTTGCGAGTACACGGTCAGGCGGAGATTAATACGGAAGTCGAGTATGCGCCAGCGGAAGACCCGATCGAGGCGATGTCGTTTATTGCGGTGGCGCTGGTGACGAAATCTTGTCTAACTATTAGGCGAGCGCCGATTGAGTTTTTGGAAGTTGAGCTGGAGGTTTTGAAGAGTATGGGGGCGAGAATTGACCAATCGCCGGAATATTATAGCGCGAACGGACGGACGCGATTGGTGGATTTGAAGATTCACAAGGCAGAACTCGTAGCGCCGACCGATAAGATTGCGCCGATGCCGTTCCCGGGTTTGAATATTGATAACTTACCGTTCTTCTCGGTGATTGCGGCGACGGCAAAAGGGCGGACGCTGATTCATGACTGGGTGTTTGAAAACCGCGCTGTCTATACGACTTATCTCGAGAACCTGAACGCGAGAGTTGAGCTTTTAGATGCACACCGAGTTTATGTCGAGGGGCCGACGAATTGGCGAGCGGCGGAATTAGTTGCGCCGCCAGCGCTCAGGCCGGCGGTTGTAGTTATGATTGCGATGCTAGCGGCGCCAGGAACTTCGATTTTGCGTAATATTTATTCGATTAACCGCGGGTATCAGGATTTTGCGGCGAGATTAAATAAGCTAGGTGCTGATATTCAGCCGCTCGTGGGGATATAATATATGTTGAAAGTTGGATTGACGCCGCTAGAAGCGCTGGCGAAGTTTTATGACGACGAAGAACTCGGAGTCTGGGAGGGAGATTTCATCCGCAATGAAAAGCGACGCGGGCTAGAACTGCCTGCGATACTGAAAGAGTTTTTGAGCAAATATGCTTACCTGGATGTGAATGGCGGCGACGATCAGTTGTGGGTGCCTGATAAAATTGATTTCGACACAGCGAAGGTCGACGGCGAGACGAAAGATATTTTGATTATTGGGACGCTGCGCGGAAATCTAGTGGCGATTTTGAAAGACGACTGCGGACAGGAAAACCCTTGGCTGTTGCTTGACGATTTGCCGGAAGAAAACGGCGAAGAACTAACGCTAGTTTTTCATAAGTCGAAGGAGATAGATTTGCGCGAAATGCTGACGATTCTGCTCTTGGAAAGCCCGGCAGCATATAATAGTTCCCTGGCGTGCAATAATCATGAGGAAATTTTGAAGGCGATTCAGGAATATGGAGGAAAAGCGGCGGCGGAATTGTCTAAACTTATGGAAAGTGGCGCACGACCGAGTCGAACTTTATGTTGGGACGAGGAGAAAAAGGAGTTTGTGGCACTGCTTTTGTTCCCGGAGAGAGAAGTTTTACTGAAGTTTATTCCGAGTTTTTCGCCGCGAGAGCTGGAGGGGATTCTGAATCGGGAGTTATATGAAAATACGAGAGGTTGCGACTACGAGCATGCACTGAAAATTGTTTTGATGTTGATTGCGTTCTTAGAGAAGCATGGCGGCGGGTTACTTTTGGGCGAAAAATATGCGGTTGCGGGGCGATGCAAC
>CAOQNC010000005.1:10131-16030 GCA_948511255.1 uncultured Candidatus Saccharibacteria bacterium
TGAAAAAATGGAACGAAGCGGATGAGTGGTACAAGAAAGCAGAAAGAGTGTTTATAGCGGAGATGCGCGAAACGCTAGAACGTTGCCAGAACTTCTATGAGGGGCTGGGTAATTTCTGTTTAGCGAAGGAGGATCTTTTCAGAAGCCAGGCGGCCAACCGCGAGGCGGATCGAATTTGCGAGTTTTTGGGTAGCGGCGGGCCGCGGACGCGAGGTAACCGTCTCTTACGCCAGGCGGCAGTGATGCTGGAGATCGAAAGGATTGAGAAGGCTATTGAATATTACGATGAGGCTTTGAAGACTTTTCAGGAAGACCCGAAAGACTGTAAATACGAGATTGCGCGATGTCAACAACTACGCGGCGAAGCAAAGAAAAAGTTAAAATTAGCGCAAGCAAAATAGATTTAAGCAAAAGTTAGTTGGAATTAAGCAAGGCGGAATAGATTTTAAGCAGAGTATTTTGCGAATTTTAGCAAAGCGGAATGAAAAATAAGCAGGCGGTTTGAGAGATTTTTGAACTTTTTTCGTGCTTGTGCTTGTTATTTTTGAAAGATTTGATATATGCTGAGGGCATGGCATTTTGCATGCTAGTTGGTTGCAACTACGGACTGCGGAGTTCGGTTAAAGAGACGCGTATTTTTAGCCAAACATGAGCAGTTTAGTGGGATTTTGCATCAAGATAGCATAAGGGGTGTTATAATGGTTATATTAAAGGAAGGTACTATGACGAAGAAAGTTACAAAATCAGAAGTGGTGGCAGAAGATTCAGGCAAAAAACAGGCGCTCGACCTGGCGATTCAGCAGATTACAAAGCAGTTCGGCACGGGCGCGATTATGAAGCTCGGTGATACACAGAAAATCGACGTAGAACTTTTGCCTTCGGGGTCGTTGTCGCTCGATTTGGCGCTCGGTGGCGGTTATCCGAAGGGTCGCATTATTGAGATTTATGGACCGGAGTCTTCCGGTAAAACAACTCTGGCGCTACATGCGATTGCAGAAATGCAGAAACAAGGCGGACAAGCGGCGTTTATTGACGCGGAGCATGCGCTCGATCCGGCTTATGCGAAGAAAATTGGCGTCGATACGGACAATTTGTTTATTTCTCAGCCCGATAACGGTGAGCAGGCGCTAGAGATTTGTGAGACTTTGGTGCGGTCAGGCGCGGTTGATTTGATTGTGGTGGATTCAGTCGCAGCATTGGTGCCGCAGGCAGAAATTGACGGCGATATGGGCGATGCGCAGATGGGTCTTCAGGCACGGCTAATGTCGCAAGCGATGCGAAAGCTGACTGGGATCATCTCAAAGTCAAAGGCGACAGTGATCTTTATCAATCAGATTCGCATGAAAATTGGTGTGATGTTTGGGAATCCGGAGACGACGACTGGCGGTAATGCGTTGAAGTTTTATGCTTCGGTGCGTATGGATATTCGTCGAATTGGGCAGATTAAGGACGGCGAGGATATCGCTGGTAACCGGACAAAGGTTAAGATTGTGAAAAATAAGATTGCGGCACCTTTCCGTACGGCCGAATTCGACATCATGTATAACGAAGGTATTAGCAAGGTTGGCGACGTGCTGGATTTGGCAGTGCAAAAAGGTATCGTCGATAAGGCGGGCGCGTTCCTGAAATATAAGGGCGAGACAATTGCGCAGGGTCGTGAGGCGGCAAAAAACTTATTGCGCTCTGATCCGGAGTTATTAGCGGAAATTGACCACAAAGTACGCGTGGCAGCAAAGTTGGTGCCGGGAGATGATACGGCTGAGGATGAGGCGGCGTCCAAGGATGGGGCTTCTGGTGCGGACGTAAGTTCTGCTGAATAGGAGCGGTAAATGCTGGAAATTAAGTCGTTGAGTGATTTTGATGACGAGGTTTTTGGCGGTAATAATTCATCTGACAATGATTTGAGCGCCTTGGATGGGGATGCTCGAGGGGGCGAGGAGACTATAACGAAGCTTGTTTCGGGCGTGCGAGACGCGAATCGCGTGAATGTTTTCTTGGATGAGAAGTTTGCGTTTTCGCTAGATGTAGCGCAAGTCGTTGAACTGCAAGTTAAAGTCGGTCAAAAAGTCGATGCCGAAAGACTAGAAGTTTTACGCGGGGCGTCGGAGTTCGGAAAGTTATATCAGAGAACCCTGGAATGGGTTTTGACACGACCGCATTCGATTCGAGAGACGCGCGATTATTTGCGAAGGCGACAGCAGAAGCGTCTGGCGACTAACCGCCAGCGAGCGAAGGAAGAGAAAAAACCTTTTCCGGAGATTCAGAATGAAACGATTGAATTGGTCGTGGAAAGGTTGATTCAGCGTGGTTATTTGGATGACAGACGCTTCGCGGAATATTATGTCGAAAATCGGTTCGTAAAGAAGGGCGTAAGCAGGAAGCGGTTGCGTATGGAGCTGCAGAAGAAAGGCGTAGCGAGCGAGGAAATCGAAGCGGCGCTGGCGACAGGAGCGCGGGATGATGAAGAAGAGTTGCGCAAGATGCTTGCTAAAAAACGCACGAGATATGACGACCAGAAATTAGTCGCATATCTTGTGCGGCAGGGTTTTGATTATCAGAAAGTTGCGACCGCCGTGAAGAAATCGTCAGAAGTGGATCTGAGTTTAGACTAGCAGCTGGGTTACGGAGTTGATAGAGGCTGATGTTGCGGGGCTGACGGTTTGTCCTGGTCTTTGCTGTTGGGATTTACTCGGTTTTTGAGTCGGAGGCGAAGTCCGGCTCACGAAAGGGGTTGATGAAGTTCGGTACAAAGTCGGCAGGCGCGGCGGCGGGAGCTTTTTTGGAAGACTTTTCGGTTTCGTCTTTGATGATAACTTCGTAATCGTTGACTTCGATAATCTTCTGACGCGGAATGATAAGTTCTGGGTCGAGGAAAGACTTCATAAGCGGTCGTTGGACAATGATTTGGTGAACTTGCCAAGAAGTTGTGTCGAGAATATAGTCAGAAACTTTGCCAAGTTTAACTTTCTTCTTGGTGATTACTTTGAGGCCGTTGAGAGAAAAATTGAGTTTCAGAATATCACGGACACGAACAACTTCTTCTCCGTCAATAAACTCGTCGATGGAGTCAACGATAGCACCATGAGTAGAGAACTCGCGAACGCTTTCGATCGGGAGGATATCACCAACCTCATCACGAATAAGTGGACCTTCGACCCGGAAGGCGATAAGTTTGAGGTTATTAGGGTTCATGATCAACTCAGTCACGCGGGCGATTTCGCCGCCGACATGGAGACTGAGGACAGGGCAGTCGATAAGACGAGAACCATTAATTAGCATAAGTTTATTATAGCATAAAACTTTGTTTTATACTATAACTTTGAATTGCGTCTTTCGGGTTATGCCGTGATTAAAGGTTTGCGCCAGGTTGCTGGATAGTCGTTTAATCCGAGCAAAGTCGAGACTGTGGCGGCGATATTGGTGAGGCCGGGGTCTTCGAGTTTTGCGGCATGATAGAGCTTGACATTCTTGGTGTTGTCGTAGAAAATACATGGGACGGGATTGGTCGTGTGGGAAGTGCGCGGGACACCGTGTTTATCGACGAGCTCCTCGGCGTTGCCATGGTCAGCGGTAATAATCATCATACCGCCGAGCTCGTCGACTTTCTTGGCGAGGCAGGAGAGCTGAATGTCGATAGCTTCCATAGCCGTAATCGTAGGTTCAAGTTCGGCGAAGTGGCCGACCATGTCGCCGCCAGGATAATTAATGCGGATAAACTTAAACTTTTCCATAACTTCGAGAACCGCATCGGTGATTTCGGCAGATTTCATCCACGGGCGAGTATTGAAGGGCTGAGTATCGGAAAGGATTTCGAGTTGGATTTCTTTCGGAGCTTTCTTGTAGCTGTTGCCATTGAAATAATAAGTGATATGGCCAAATTTGACGGTTTCCGAGACGGCGAGTTGGGGGATTTTGTGACTGCCGAGAAAAGTATTGAGCGGGTTTTCGATTTTAATCGGCGGGACAAGGATATTTTTCGGAATATGGCGGTCAGCATCATATTCGGTGAGAGCGGCGAAGAAAATGTCGGGGAGTGGATTCTCGGAGTCGTTGGCATGAGCGGGATTAGAAAGATCGGAATCGGCGCCGACGCGGAGTTTTCCGTCGACGGCTTGAGCCTTAGTGTTGGATGATTTGCGAGCTTTACCAGTTTTGCCAGAGCGGTCGAACTTATCGAATTTCTTTTCGGTGAAAGCGGTAGCAATCTCGACGGCACGGTCGGCGCGGAAATCGTAATAGATGAAGGCGTCGCCATCCTCGACGCGACCAATCGGGTTAGCGCCGTGGGTGGACTTGGCGGAAGATTGGCGAGCCTTAATAGCGCGAGAGGCAAGAGCGGTGTTTGCGGCGACGTTCTCAACGACGACGAAAGCAGGGAGATATTGATCCTGAATCGACGGGTCTTCGCGGCGGAAGGTTTCGATGGCTTCTTTAGCGGAATAGAATTCGCGAGGAGCTTTACCATGAACCATAGCATCCCAGCCGAGCTTCACCATACCCCAATCGCTTTCGTAGCGATCAGCGGTCGCGACCATGCGGCCAGCGCCAGAGGCGATGCGAAAGTCGACATCCTTGAACTTTTCACAAAACTTTTCGAGGCGGTCGATGTATTTCGGCTCAGATTGCGGGGCAACGTCGCGACCGTCAAAAACGCAATGAATGCGAATCCTGCGAACACCCTCGTCGTAGGCTTGTTGGATCATTTGTTCGAGGTGCTTAATATCGCTGTGGACGCCGCCATCAGAGAAAATACCGGCAAAGTGGAGAGTGGCGGGTTTGTCGGATTTTTGGTGACTGGAAAGCCATTTCATGGCGCCTTGCCAGGCTTTCGAGCGCCAAATGTCGCCAGTCTGGAAGGCGGCTTCGATACCAGCGATTCCCTGTTTGATAATCTGGCCAGCGCCGAGAGCGTTGTGCCCAACTTCGGAGTTTCCCATTTGCCCCGGCATAATGCCAACGGCTTCACCGGAAGCGGCGAGCGGGATGTTCAAATAGCGAGACATTGCCATATCGAGGAACTCGGTGTGAGCTTGACGCACGGCGTTGCCGCTGCGGCTGGTCGAAAGCCCGACGCCATCCATTACAACTAAAACAACTGGGCCATCATAATTTAACTTTTTCATAACTTTTCTCCTCTGAACTACTTATTATTATAGCATAAGCCTTCAGCTTATACTGTAATCGCGTCGCACTCGGAAAAACATGCTTGCATGTTTTTCGCTCGTTGCTCCTTATTATAGCATAAGTGAAATCCCGCAGAGAAAATTGCGGGATTTCGGGTAGATTTTCAGCGAATACCTTACGGGCGCGGAACTTGTTGGGTAATGCAATGGATGTTGCCGCCGCCGAGCAAGATTTCGCGAGCGTAAATCGGTTCAATAACTTTGTCTGGGAAAAGAGATTGAAGGGTGTCGATGGCTTCTTGGTCGTGCGGGTCATCGAAAGTCGGAAGAATGACGGCGCCGTTGCAGTTGTAGTAGTTGATGTAGCTGGCCGGCAAGCGGTCGCCTTCGTTGCGCGGAAAAGTTCCCTCGACGATATCCACGCCGTCGGACTCTTCCTGGGTAATAGTCACGACATTCGGGACATGAATCTTGACGATTTCGATCGGGCGACCTTTGGCGTCAGTTTCGTTGGAGAGATAATCGTAAGCAGCTTGAGATCGAGCGTGTTGCGGGTCATTTTCGTCGTCTTCCCATGCCAGGACAACCTTGGCGGGAGCGACCCATTGGCAGATGTTGTCGACGTGACCGTTCGTATCTTCGTCCATGTAAATCCCCTGCGGAATCCAAAGGATTTTCTCGGCACCGAGATATTCTTTGAGCGTTTCTTCGATTTGTTCCTTCGTCATGTCTGGGTTGCGACCCGGGTCGAGGAGGGTTTCTTCAGTAACGAGAAT
>CAOQNC010000006.1 GCA_948511255.1 uncultured Candidatus Saccharibacteria bacterium
TTGCTCGGCCAAAACGGCGCCGGCAAATCCACCTTCATCAAACTCTTAAACGATTTACTCACGCCGACTAGCGGCAGCATCCTCATCAACGGTTCGCCAATCGGCCCAGAAAGCAAACGCATTATCGCCTATCTCCCCGAACGCACATATCTCGACAAAACTTTGCTTATTCGCGACGCTCTTCAATACTTTTCCGAGTTTTACGATAACTTCAACGTCGATAAAGCCGAGAAACTTCTCCAGGAACTCAACCTAGCCGAAGACATGCAAATCAACAAAATGAGCAAAGGCATGCAAGAAAAACTCCAACTCATTCTCGTCATGAGTCGTGACGCCGAACTCTATATTCTCGACGAACCGCTCGGCGGCGTCGATCCCGCTACGCGCGACTACATTTTGAACACCATCCTCACTAATTTCAAAGAAGGCGCCAGCGTACTTATTTCCACGCACCTCATCGCCGACATTGAACGCATTCTCGACGAAGTCATTTTTATCGACCATGGAGAAATTATTCTCACCGAAAGTGCCGATTCTCTTCGCGCCAAACACGACGCTTCAATCGACGAAATCTTCCGTCAAACTTTCAAAAACCAAACTCACGCATCATTATAGAAAGGAAATTATGCTCGCCAAACTTATCAAATACGACTTAAAATATCTTCTCAAAAGTGTTGCACTGTTCGGAGGCTTACTCTTAATCTGCGCCATCCTTTTCAACATTACCGGCTACCACGAAATCATCGAGCCTGGCAACGACGCATGGCTCGGATACAATAGGCCCTCCATGATTATCTTTCTCCATACCATTTTCTATAACGCTATCTTCGTTGTCGTCATCTGGCTCGTCCTAAACTCCATCATGCGCATTTGGCACCGCTATCGCGCCAGTTTCTTTCTCGACGAATCCTACCTCACTCACACTTTGCCAATCAAACGCTCAACGCTCTGGCTCGCCAAATTTCTCAGCACTGTCATTACGCTTCTTTCCGTCCTTGCGGCCATTGCTTTTAGCTTTGCCGTTTTAAGTCTTTCGCCAAACGGTAAAGATCTCATTGCCAGCTTCGGCATTTTCCCTCACGAACCAAACCCGTTTTACATCGTTTCCTACATCATCACATTCTTCGCCCAACTCCTTTGTGCTACTATGTGCGGCCTCCTCGGCATCACGCTCGGCAACCGCGCTCAAAATCATCGTCTCCGCAAAAGTATCTTTTTCGGCACCGCTTTTTACATACTTTGCGGGCTCACCCTAATTTGGGGCTTGCTCCTTCTCAACTTCATCCCAGACTTCCGCGCTATGGTTGTCACCCTGGACGTCAACCTCTCCACTCCATATGCCTTCGACCCAATCCTGATGATTAAGCTCCTCTCTATCGTCTTTATTATTTATTCCGCCCTTATCACCATTCTCTATTTCTCGAACCGCGCCTTACTTCAAAAAGGCATCGACGTCGACTAGTCACCTTCCCAGAAATCTCGACTAACTATCTCGCAACAACCTCACAGCCCATCAAAACTAAAATCAATCATCCTAACCGTGCTATAATTCAATTATGACCCCCCCCAGACGCATTTTCGAACAACCTTCTCCACCATAACCTAAACTTTTCCGTGGGCCAAACACACTTCAAAAACTTCAAATTCAACTTATCTAATTCAGAAAGGGAATTATGACAGGACTCGTCCTTAACCAAGTTTCAAAATCCTTCGCCGGCAAAAAAGTTGTCGACAAGGTCTCCCTGAAACTCGACAAACCTGGCGTCTACGGCCTCCTCGGGACCAACGGCGCCGGCAAAACCACCACTATTCGCATGCTCCTCGGCATCATCAACAAAGACAGCGGCGAAATCACCTGGAACGGCCAAGCCGTCAACCGCAAAGACGTCAATTTCGGCTATCTCCCCGAAGAACGTGGCGTCTATCCTAAAACCAAAATCCTCGACCAACTTATTTATTTCGCCGAACTTAAAGGCATGAATAAAGTCGACGCCGAGAAATCAATCCGTAAATGGGCGAAACGTCTCAAAGTCGAAGAATATCTCGAAATGCCCGCCGAAAAACTTTCCAAAGGCAACCAGCAAAAAATCCAATTCATGACCGCCATCATCCACGACCCAGACCTCGTCGTGCTCGATGAACCATTTAGCGGCCTCGACCCCGTCAATACCACCATCCTCAAAGACATCATTATTAACCTCGTCAAATCCGGCAAATACGTCATCATGTCTGCCCACCAAATGGCGACAATCGAAGAATTCTGTAGCGACATCCTCATCCTCAATAAAGGCAAGACCGTTCTCCAGGGCAATCTTAAAGATATCAAAGCCGCCTACCCCGCCAACCGCGTCGAAATTGACGTCGATGAAGACATCAACAAATATATCAATCAAGCTAAATTGACAATCTTAAATGAGAAGAATCATCAATATACCCTGCGGATTTCAAACGAAACCGAAGCCGAAAAACTTCTCAAACAGCTCGTCGAAAATCACATCAAAATCAACCGTTTTGAAATCTTGAAGCCAACCCTGAATGACATTTTCATCGAGAAAGTCGGCGCAACGAGCGAGGCGAACATCGCCACGCCAAACGCCCCAGATGAAGCGGACGTCGTTCAAAACGACGCCGCGAACAACCAAACCGTAGAAGAAACAGGAGCTGAAAATGAATAATTTTAAAGATATTTGGACCGTCGCAAAGTTCACCATGAAAGACATGGTGAGCCGCAAGTCCTTCCGCATCTCTACTATCATTATACTGGTGCTCATAGTCGTCGGGTTTAACATCCCCAATTTCATCAACAGCATCAATGGTGGCGATTTTAGTGAAACAATTTTAATCTCTGACCCAGAAAATGTTTTCGACGGCCAGCTCGAAACTCTCAACACGCTCGACCCTAACTATAAATACGAGCCCACGGATGATAGTTTTGACGAAATCAAATCTAAACTTGAGTCTGGCGACGCCAGCTCCGCTATCACCATCGACAAAACTTCTGACAACGTCAAGATTACCTACATTACCGAAAATACCGCGATGTTGAACGGTTTTCCGACCGGTCTCATGGACGCTCTAAGCGCGCTCTATACTAGCATCCAAATCCAAAAACTCAACCTCACCGAGCAACAACTTGCTAGCTTAGTGCCAAACTTTGAGTTTGAGCTCCGTCAAACCGAAGACCAAACCATCGGCGGCAACATCGGCGTCATGTTAATCCTATCATGTATCCTCTTCTTCGCCATTTACTTCTGCGCCTTCCAGGTTTCCAGCTCCATCACGACCGAAAAAACTTCCAAGATCATGGAAACTCTCGTCACCTCCACCAGCCCCCGCACTATCATTCTCGGCAAAACTATCGGTATCGGTCTCGTCGGCCTCGGACAAGTTTTACTTTTTGCAATTACCGCAATCATCTGCGCAAAACTCTGTCTCGACCAAGAAATCCTGAACGCTTTGCTCGATCTCTCGAACTTTACGCCTTATCTCGCTATCATTACTATCGTCTATTTTATCCTCGGCTATTTTGCCTATGCCCTACTCTACGCATTGACCGGCTCCACCGTCAGCAAACCTGAAGACATCCAATCCGCCAACACTCCTGTCGTCATTTTAACCATGGTCGGCTTCTACCTCTCCTACTTCACCCTCACCAACCCGACCGGCGATCTTAATATTTTTGCCTCGCTTCTCCCGATTTCTTCACCCTTCTGTATGCCGCTTCGCGTCATGATGGGACTCGCGAACGGCTGGGACGTCGCGCTATCAATCGCCATTCTCCTTGTTTTCTGTTTCATTGTCGCTCACATCGCTATCAAGGTCTACTCCAACGCCATCCTAAATTACGGTTCCAAAATGACGATAAAAGATATCATCCGCACTTACAAACAAAAGTAAAGAACTAAAAAAGTGGAGTCCTCAAAGCTCCACTTTTTGTTGTATAATATACTCATGAACGAACTTATTATTCATGGCATTTATCGGCATTACAAAGGCGATTATTATATCGTCGAAAGCGTCGCGCATCACAGCGAAACCGGCGAAGAATTAGTCATCTATCGCGGGCTCTACGAAAACGGCCATATGTATTGCGCTCGCCCTAAGGACATGTTCTTGAGCGAAATCGATCCCGCCAAAATCCCCGCCGACCAACCCAAACAAAAATATCGCTTTGAGCTTCAGGATATCAAAAGCGTCGCCAAACACTAACCAACTACACCCGCGGAAATGTCGCAGAAATACTATGCCGCTATCGACCTAAAATCCTTCTATGCTTCTGTCGAGTGCAACGAACGCGGCCTAGATCCGCTTACTACCAATCTTGTTGTTGCCGACAGCTCGCGCACCGAGAAAACTATTTGTCTTGCGGTCTCGCCCTCGCTCAAATCCTACGGTCTTCCTGGACGCGCCCGACTTTTTCAAGTTATCGAAAAAGTTCGCGAAATCAACGCCGAACGCCTCAAACGCGCACCGCTCGGCGTCTTTCTCGGACAATCTTCCGACAATAACCTCCTCCAACAAAACCCAAACCTCGCCCTCGATTATATTGTCGCAACCCCGCGCATGAAATATTACCTCGACTACAGCTCGCGCATCTACGATGTCTATCTTCGGCATCTCGCGCCAGAAGATCTTTACGCCTACTCAATCGACGAAATCTTCTGCGATATCACAAGCTACCTAAGACTCAATCACCTCACACCCTCCGAATTCGTCACCAGAATCGTTAAGGACATCTACGACGAAACTGGCATCACCGCCACCGCCGGTATCGGCACGAACCTCTTTCTCGCCAAAGTCGCCATGGATATTCTGGCCAAACACGCCAAGCCAAACCAGGCCGGCGCCCGCATCGCCGAACTTAACGAACAAAGTTTCCGCGAGCAGCTCTGGGCGCACGAACCAATCACCGACTTCTGGCGCGTCGGACGCGGCTACGCCAAACGCCTCGCCGCCCACAACATTTTCACTATGGGTGACATCGCCCGCTGCTCATTAGAAAATGAAAAACTCCTTTACGATTTATTTGGCGTCAACGCCGAAATACTTATCGACCATGCCTGGGGTTACGAAGATGTCGAAATCGCCGAGGCTAAAAACTATCATTCCGAAACCAAAAGCCTTAGCTCTGGCCAAGTTCTCTCTTACCCCTACTCTTTCACCGACACAGAAGTTATCGTCCGCGAAATGGCCGAAAGTCTATCGCTCGAACTTGTCCAAAAAGGTTATATCACCGACCATTTAGTTTTGCATATCGACTACGATAAAGATAGCCTCGCTCCTACATCGCAATCCGAGCCAATCGCCGAAGACCGCTACGGTCGTCGCGTTCCGAAGCCAGCCCACGGGACTTATCGTTTGCCCCTACGGGCCTCTTCTACTCGCCTCATCACCGATGGTTTCCTCGAGCTCTATCACCAATACGTCAATCCAAATTTTCACATCCGCAAAGTCACCGTCGTTGCCGATGAATTAGTAGACGAAAACACGCCATCCGATCAGCCCGAGACTAATCTCCAACTCGACTTTTTCACAAACTATACCGAACTTGAACATAAGAAACAACTTGAGCTAAAACGCCTCCATGACGAAAAACAAGTCCAAAAAGCCATCCTTAACATTCGCAAACGTTACGGTAAAAATGCTATTCTTCGCGGCACAAACTTCGAACCTGGCGCTACCGGCCGCAAGCGCCATCACCAAATCGGAGGACACCGCGCATGATTTCGCCCAAGCATACTCCAAGAAGCCTAGATGATTATTCTGATATAATTAGCCTTCCTCGCCCAATATCAAAAACTCGTCCACGCATGGACAGAAACTCGCGCGCCGCTCAATTTGCCCCCTACGCCGCTCTCGTCGGGCATCGCGACATTACTGCTAATGAAGAAAACCTCGCCGCTACAAAAACCAATCTCGACCGCGATATTACCATCGAACTCGACCCTGATCAAAATCCCAACTTTAATTCTGAACTTGATGCTTCTCAAAGCTCCGACGAATTCTAGAAAACGCCCTTGACAGTTGAGCCACCATTCAACTATACTAATAATTGAACGCCCGTTCAATTATCATGATATCGGGCGAAAGACAACTAACTAGGAAAACTTATGACCGAACCCAAATTAGCTTGCGATTGCGATGCAATTCATCAAGACGCCGTCGCTCGCGCTCTCAAAAACCGCCCCGAAAGCGGGGAACTAGACCGCTTATCTAGCCTTTTTAAAATCCTGGGGGACCGGACGCGCATTGCAATCCTCCAAACTCTTGACCAAAATGAAATGTGCGTTTGCGACCTCGCAAATGTCCTCGACATGACAAAGTCTTCCATTTCACACCAGCTCGCAGTCCTGCGCGACGCGCATATTATCAAAAGTCGCCGCGCCGGCAAAGAAGTTTATTATTCAATGGAAGACGACCACGTCACAAAGCTCTACGAGCTCGGCCTCGTCCACATCAAACATCTAGAAAATCAGGAGTAAAATCATGCGTTACAAATATACTATTCATAATCTAGACTGCGCAAACTGTGCCCGCGAAGTCGAAGAAACTCTCGCAAAAGACCAGCGTCTCGATCACGTCAGCGTCAACTTCAATACCTCCAAAGTCTCTTTCGATTCCGAAACCAAAATCGCGCTTGACGAGCTCAACCGTCTCATCCAAAAAGCCGAGCCGGAAGCCTATCTCACCGACAACGCTTCCGTCGATGATGTTCCAGCAAAGCCTCTCTGGCAAACAATTATTCTCGTCATCGCTCTAGTCATCGGCACTATTTCCTATTTCGCTCCACTCCCGACTGCCGTCAAAATTCTCGGCTACATCGTTGCCTACAGTATTTTGTTATATCGCACGACCAGGAACGCCGTCAAACTTCTCTTCAAAAGTCATACTCTAAACGAGAACGCGCTCATCACCATCTCCTGCATTGGCGCACTCTGTATTGGCGAAATACTTGAAGGTATGATGGTTATCGCGCTTTACACTATCGGCAAAATCTTAGAGGCTAAGGCATTAGATAACTCACGCCGCGGAGTCCAGGAACTCCTCGACCTCAAACAACCTTATGCCAACCTACTAGACCCAAAGACCAAGCAAATCCAAAAAATCTCCGTCGATGATATTAAAATTGGCGACTGCTTAGTCATCAAGAAAGGCGAAAAGATCCCCGTCGACGGCGTCATCGTCAAAGGCGAAACTACCTTAGATCTCTCCGCCCTTACCGGCGAAAGTCTCCCCGTAAAAGTCGCAAGAAATTCCAGTATCCTTTCCGGCTCCGTCAATACCGGCAACGTCATTCACCTTCGCGTCGAAAAAACTTTCGCAAGCTCTACCGTCGCCAAAATCCTGGAGCTACTCGAAGACGCCACCGACAAGAAAGCCAAAACCGAAACCATCGTCGCCAAAATCAGCAAAGTCTATACTCCAATCATCATCCTACTTTCGCTCCTCACAATCTTTCTACTTCCAACTATCTTTCACCTTTCATTCTCCGATGCAGTTTATCGTAGCCTCACTTTTCTTGTCATCTCTTGCCCTTGTGCAATCGCCATTTCCATCCCCCTCTCTTATTTCACCGGGATCGGCACCGCCAGCAAACACGGCATCCTCATCAAGGGTAGCAACTATCTCGACAACCTCAGCTCCGCAAAAAACATCATCTTCGATAAAACTGGCACCCTCACTAGCGGAAAGTTTTCCGTCACCAACATCGAGGTCTTCGATAATACTTATTCAAAAGACGAAGTCATCGATTTGCTTTTCGCCGGCGAAACACTTTCGGGGCATCCTATCGCCAGCTCCATACTTAAGCTCCGACCTAAACACGCCAAACTTCCGAAAGTCAAAAACTTCCAGGAAATTACCGGACAAGGTATCACCTATACCATCAAAAATCAACATATTTCCGTCGGCAATTCACTACTTTGCCCATGCCAAGAAAACGCCCTACTGCACGTTCATATCAACAATCAACACGTCGCTTCAGTCACTATTTCTGACAGTATCAAGCCTTCCGCGGCCGAAACCATCCAAGCCCTAGAAAAGCGCGATCTAACAACTTACATGTTCACCGGCGACAAAAACTCTGTCGCAAAGTCTATTGGGCGCGAACTCGGCATCGACCATATCTACGCCGAAATGCTACCGACCGATAAATTTCATCGCTTCGAGACTATCGCGAAAAACGCTCCGACTATTTTCGTTGGCGACGGAATTAACGATGCGCCGGTGCTCCGTCGTGCAGACATCGGTATCGCCATGGGCGCAGCCGGTTCTGAATCCGCCATTGAGGCAGCCGACGTCGTAATTATGAATGACGACCTTGCCAAAATCCCTTACCTCCTCAAACTCTCCGATTTCACAAAACATATCATTTACCAAAATCTCATCTTCGCCATCACGATTAAAATTCTCATTCTCATCGCCAGCCTCTTTGGCCTCGCCAACATGTGGTTCGCGGTCTTCGCCGATACCGGCGTCACACTTCTCACCATTCTCAATACCCTCCGTATCCTTCGCAAAACTTACACAAACTAATTTCTCCCGCCACAATTCTCACTACACATTTTTATATTCCGTAGTATAATAAACATAAGAACTATATTAAAGAGGAGAAGTTATCGTGGCAGAAACACGTAAAACTACTAAACCAAAAACCAACCCAGCCAAAAAGCCTGCGACCAAACCCGCCAGCAAGCCGTCCCTCAAACCAAAAGAAGTCAAAGAAGTAAAAACCACTACCACTTCCAAACCAAGCACCGCTAAGCCTGCTACCGCCGCCGGCAAAACTGGCGCCAGCAAAGGCATCCTCATCGCTATTATCGTCATCGCGATCATCGCCGTCGTTGCAGGCGTAGTCGTCTGTGTCATCAATGGCTGCATGAAAAATGACGAAACCGTCATGATCGAAAACGGCAAAGGCGACAAAGTCGAATCTAAATATGTTTCGCTAGAAGGTTACAAGTATCGCGTCCTCGTCCCGACCAGCTTCAAAACCTTGAGCGCCGAAGAAATCGCCAAAGATTACGGCACCAGCGAAGCTCCTGAACTTGTCTACGCCAACGAAGAGAACACCGTCAATGTTGCTTTCAGCAAACCAAACAACTCTTTGAAGAATGACGAAATCGAAGAGTATCTCAATGCTATGAAAACTATTCTCGGTACCAGCATGGACGTCATCAGTGCCAACATGGTCGAGAAAGATGGCCACAACATCGGTATCCTCAAGATTGTCAGCGAACTCGAAGACGAGAAAATCTACAACCAAATGGCTTTCTTCTCCTACGATGACAAGCTCGCTATCGTCACCTTCAACTGCCGCGACAACGTCCGCAACGAATGGGAAAAAGTCGGCGATTCTATCATCGACTCCATCAAGTTCTAAGCCAATCAACTAGAACAACAAAAACTCCCGACCTAAAATCGGGAGTTTTTTAAGGTATTCGAAGTCGTAACCAGATGTTCAGTATATAACTTACTAAGCGTTTCGCTCCATTTTTTATACCGATATTTATGGTTAAGTATCTATATTAGTCCATATACTTCTTCAAATACTCCACCACCATATCCATATATTGTTGATAAATCTTATCGTCATTCTGGAGTGCGTGTCCAGAATGTGGCAGTTCAAAGTAAGCGTGTGGCACATTATTTTCTTCTAAGGCTTTCTTTAGATGCGTGCTACTGTCATATGGACAAACTCGGTCGTGCTTGCCATAAGCCACTACACTTGGCACACTATCAGAATCCACCCACATATAACCAGAAATTGGTTTAATTAATTCTTCATATTCTGCTGTACCAAACATTTCCGGCTTGATTTCTTGCCCTGCCATTGTGCCGAATAGTCCCGCTGCGGCTACTTTTACATCTTCAGTATCTTGGTCTAGCCCATAAGATTTCCAGTCTTCCGGGTAAAAACTAGATGGCCCGACCGCCTCAAACATCATTTTCACCGGCACTGGCGCATCTTTCGCATCGCGGTAAGCGTAGAGCATCGCGAGCGTTCCGCCAGCCGAGCCGCCCGCTATCGCCATTCGGTCAATATGATAGCCCAGTTTTTCCGCCTCTGCCACTACTACCGGCATCGCTTGCTTAATTTCTTCGGACTGAGTATAGATATTCGCATCTAAGTTGTCCGCCGAGAAAAGTGTATAGTTAATTCCCGCCGTCACATATCCCATAGAGCAAAGCCATTCCAGAATTGCTTTATCGTCTGTCTTGTCGCCAGTCGTAAACCCACCGGCGTGAAGATATCCTACTAAACCATAGTTTTTCTTGCCTTTATCTGCTGGCAAATATAAATCAAACTTTTCCGCTGGTTTATCACCATAGACTAAATCGGTCTGCGCAGTGCCAACTTCTTCACTCCATTCTACCTCGTAATCTTTCTGCCAAGATTTCGGCATTATTTTAGAGATCGCACCGACCGTAAACGCGACAACAAACACTAAGATACCCAATAAAACCATACCGACCTTCTTCATAATAAATTACCCCCGAATAATGTTCCGCCAACTAGCAAATTAATTACGCCGCGCACTACTAGCCGCCCCAATACTACTCCCACTAGCGCAATTAGAACGAATGCCACAATTCTATTTCCTTTCTTATTCTTTTTCGTAGCCACTTCTTCATTCATATTATTTTGTAGTTTTATTCAAAACTTCTCCCTCATTACTTTATTTTCTTGGATGTCTATGCTACAATTGTAGCATTACGAAATATCATACCACAAGAGCAAAGCAACAGATAGGAGCATTTTGTAGCGTGAAAACTGAGAAGACCGCTAAAGATTTTATCATTGAAGGCTTACTAATGCTAATGGCGAAAAAGCCCTACGGTGATATTACAATTACCGAAATCGCCGAGCGCGCCGGCGTTAATCGGGTGACATTTTATCGTATCTTTAATACTAAAGACGAAGTGGTAGAGGCGCATCTTACTCGGTGCGATGAGCTGTATAATCAAACCAAGCCGCAGTCTTCCGAGCAAAATGGTTTATACCAAGTTTTCAAGTATTTTGAGGGCAATCGCAAAACTATTGAATTACTTTACAAATCTGGTGCCGAGCAACTTTTGCTTAGACATATCCTAAATGGTTGGCATTATACCGAAACTACCGATAATTTAGCAGCCTACATTCAGTCGGCTTGGGCGCATTTTATTGTTGGCTGGGCCAAAGAATGGTACCGCCGAGGTATGAAAGAAACCCCAGAAGAATTATTAGAATTAGCGAAAAACCTTAATCTTCAAGGATAGTAAATTAGTTCTTAACCTCTTTCTTCTGTACTGGCCGCAAAAAGGTCGCTCGCTATTACTTTCTATCGGACGTTGCCCAAAGTTCCATCAGGAACTAAAGATCATGGCGGTCGTACTATACCCACACGCCATAGGGCATTAACAACCAAAAGAATAGAGGTAGAACCTTATAAATGGCTCAAAGAATTAGGTGAAAGTCCAAACCAAAACGGCGAAAATATTTCAATCGGGGCATTAACAAAAAATTTGTCCGTTCAACAGGGGTCAAACGGACAATTAACTAACTTAAAAGGTATATGGTGGGCGGGGAGGGAATCGAACCCTCACTCCCTTGCGAGAACCAGATTTTGAGTCTAGCGCGTCTACCAATTCCGCCACTCGCCCATAGTAAAACTAAAAAGTTCTAAACACCATTTATTATAGCACAAAATCTCGCGCAAAGGAAGCCCCAAAAACCATAAAAGTCCATCAAGTATGCTATAATAACGAGCAGCGAACGAAAAGCATGCTATAATAGTATATATGGATTTCAATAACGGTGGGCCCTCTTCTAATTCCAATCGACATAAAACCGCTGCCGAAATTGCCCGCGAAAAAGTTCTCGCGGTTTATTCGTCAACCGTCAAAAGCCTCAAAAAACTTTCGCCAGATTCCAAGAACTCCCCCGACCAAGACCAATATCTCACCCCTCCAGCTCCCGACGCTATTTATTCTACTCCCGAAACCAACAATGCTCCCGAAGCCCCAGCTGCCCCCGAGCCAGACCCCTCAGCCTACCCAATTCAAAACATCCCCGCCCAAAACTACTCTTCAACCTACGCCGCCGAAGACTATGACCAGCCAAGTTACTCCGCTCCCTACTCCGAGCAAAACGACTACTACCAACAGGGAAACTACAACCAAGAAAACTATTATCAACAAAACACCTATGGTTCTGGCTATACAGGCTACGATAATAATTACGACAGTTATAACAACCAGCCCGATTATAATCAATACGATCAAGCTGCCACATCCGACGTTCCGACTCATAATTCCGCCGGCTACGACTACACCGATGAGACTAGCTCGCTAAAAGACGCGCCAATCAACCAAACTGCCGTTGCCGACGAATGGCAACAATATCACTCCGCCTGGCAAAATTACTATCAAAATTATTACAGCGAATACTACGCCAAAGCTGCCCAAAATTATCTCGCTACCGAAAAACTCAAGAACGAACGCGTTGCCAGCGGCGCCGCCCGTAAACACCGCCATACGAAACGCCTTATTCCGATTTTTATCCTCATCGCTGTCATCCTCGGCACACTTTTCCTTCAATACAACCGCCTTATCTTCGCTCCTATCATGGCCTACGTTTCACCAAACACCGAATCTGCTCCCACCAACATCGAAGCGGTCGACCCGACCGTATCTGGCGCCGTCACCGCCGACCCACGTCTCATTATTCCTAAACTCAATATCGACGTCCCGGTCGCTTTCAACATCCACTACAACGATACCTTCGAAGCCATGAACCACGGCGTCGCCCAATTCATGATCCCCGGCGCCAGCGCCCTTCCTGGGCAAATTGGCAATCTTGTCATCTCGGGCCACTCCGCCGGCGACATTTACAGCAGTAACCCTTATAAGTTCATTTTCTCCGGTCTTGAACGCCTCGAAGCCGGCGACCTCATCTATATCAACTATGAATCAAAACGCTATACTTACCAGATGACCAGAAGCGAAGTTGTCGAGCCGACCGACGTCGCCGCGCTCGTCTACGACACCAACAAGCCTATCCTCACCCTCATCACCTGCACCCCGCTCGGCACCTCCCGCTATCGCTTGCTCGTCATCGCCGAGCAAATCAGCCCAAGCTACGAAGGCGGCGAAATCCAAGAAACTCCCGACGCTGCTGATGGCGATTCAAATATCTCCATGCCCTCCAACGAGCCCTCCTTCTTCGAAAACATCTGGAGCGGCCTCTTCGGAAACTAACAACAAAGAAGCTAACCGCAAGAGATAAATCTCGCAGGGAATTAATCATATAGAAACTAGTCGCGAATCTTTTCTCGTACTAGCTTGATGCCGGTTTTATCTTCCGACAAATAATACATCCACTTATTATTCGACGCAATCATTACCGGCCGAGCCATCGGCGCCAACTTATCTTCACTCGCCTGAGCATCCGTCTTCACGCTCTCTGACAAATTCCGTCGATTCGTCCCATCGAAATCCCAAACCAATATTTCACCATTGCTCACCGCATACATCATGCTACCATCCAGCCAGTTCAAACCCGCCGTCGGCGCCTCATATTCATACAAATCGCCCATATCGAGATCAATCACCATATATTTAGCGCCAGCCCGCGCCACCAAATATTCATTTCCTGTGCTCACTTCCAGGCTTTCTGGTATCGTGCTAAATACATTGTCCTCCGCAAGCGTCTTCAATCCGGAAAGGTCCGCTCCTTTTTCGTCATACGAAGGCAAATCACCATATAGAATTGTCGGCTTATCTCCAACTACATAGCACATATAATCTTCATCAAAATATCTCGCCAACGCAATCTGCGTCTTCTCGCCAGGCTTCACTTTCGCAAGAATCGTCCCGTCTTTTTCGTCATTTCGATAAGCCCCAATCGCTCTATATTTTTCTTCGCCACCCTGCGCCGTAAGCTCTGTTGTTGAATAAATCACATTCGTACTGTTACTATCAAAATCTTGAATATTACCCAACAAAACTCGCGACATTGTCTTCTCGGAAACATTAATCCGTCGAAGCTGATGGTTTTCTAGCGCAAAAAGTTGATTCGCCGCATTATCAATCATCTCAATCCGGTCAAAACTCATCCCGAACGTCTTTGTCAAATTCAGACTATTCGCTACGTCGCGCAAGTTGACTAGCACCCATTCCGTCTTCCCACCATAAGACACTTTCGCTAGAACTCTATTCTCATCCTTGCTCCAAGTCAAGCTCATAATTTCACCCTCGAAATGATACTTCGGAGTTGTACTTTGCGCATCAATCCCTACCTTCGCCTTCGTCTCAGCCTTTTCCTCAACCATCCCTGGCAAAATCCCCGACAAATCCAGCAGAGTCGTCTTCACTTCATCGCCTTTAACTTCCAATAGCTTCCAAGTCGCCGCACCTTTTTCGGCATATATAATATAGTTGCGACTTTGCGACGGCTGATAAAACTCCAGCCCCGCCTTCTCGTCTTTCGTCTTATCGCTTAGATTCATTACCGCCTCCGCCACACGATTCTGCAAGAACAATCGCGGATAGTGCAAACGCACCAAAACACCTGGATACATTTTTACTGTCTTCTCCCAAGTATCATAATTCTCGCGCGACAACTTCAGAGTATGTTCTCCCGCCGACATCGTCTTGCTCAAATTCGTCCGCGAAAACAGCGTGCCCCCATCAAGCTCCACCGTCGCTCCCGTCGGCAAACTATGAATCTGCATCAATCCAGATTGTTCAATCCCGCCATTGCTCGAAATAAAAAATCCCATCGCCGCCAAAGTCGCAACAACGACAATCACCAGCACCGACAAGACCATACCGGCCTCCGCAATCAAAACTCGAATAAATTGTTTCTTTTTCTTTTCTTCGTAATCCATATCTACCTACATATTATAACATACTTTTTGTCATAATTTTGCTCTTGCTTTTTCATAGTGCTTGAAGTTATAATAGTAATAAGCAAAAACACGATGAGGAGTTATTAATGAGTAAAATACAACTTGAGTCTGGTCCTGCCAGTTCTGCGACTCATCGTCTTACTCAACCCTCGTCTACCCTTAACCGCCGCTACGTTACTCGCCCGACCAACCTGGCAATCGAAGAAGCCGCAAAATCTATCCCAGAGAGCACTTCCGAGTCTAGCGCCCCTTCACGCCTCGTAAATCTTCGCGTTCATAGCGCCGATTTACTTGCCGCCGCGAGGGCCGAAGCTGAAGCGCCGAAAACCGAAGAGCCTGTTATTCATACTGTCGTCGAATTAGGCGGCACGCCTGAGCCAGAGCCTTATCAGACCACGCCCGCCGAAAGCGAATTCAGCCCCGCCACAGACCCTACTCCCAGCAATTATAGCGACCAGGCCTATGTCTCCGTCGACCAGATGGTTCCCGAAACCGATTCCTTCGCCGAACCTACCCCAGTCGTCGAAACCATGGTCGCTACAATCACATCCTACACCGACACCGATACGAGCCTAACACCGGCCCCCGAACAATATTCTCAATTCTTCGCTCCCGCGGTTATCGACAACGCTCCAGCTCCCGCCCCGACCCCTGCTATCGACCCGCGTGACCTCGCTATGAATATTGCTGCCGACTACGCCGCTGC
>CAOQNC010000007.1 GCA_948511255.1 uncultured Candidatus Saccharibacteria bacterium
CGCAGTACTCCCAGCTTCCCGAGGAGGGAGCTGAGCGCGCGAGAGACGAGACTGGTTGGCGGATCGATCCATAGGCTATGAGGTGACCTTTTTAGCAATTTCGATAATTTCAGTGAACTGGTCGCCGATGAGACTAGAGGAGCCGAGAACAAGACCATTCACGCCGGGGACGGTCAGATAAGCGCCGGCGTTCGACGGAGAGACGCCGCCACCGAAGAGAATGGGGACGCTATCAGCGATTTCTTGGCCATAGGTCGAGGCGAGCGTGCGACGGATAAAGCCAGTCACGTCGGCAACTTCATCGGGAGAGGCGATACGGCAGCTAGTCGTCGTGCTGATAGCCCAGATTGGCTCGTATGCGAGGACGACTTTCGAGATATCTTCGGTCGAGACTTCGGAAAGGCCACCGAGAAGTTGGTCACGGAGAACATCTTCGGTCTCGCCGAAAGTGCGCTCGGTCTCAGTCTCGCCAAGGAAAAGAACAGGGGTGATTTGGTTGCGGATGGCGGCAGCAACGGTCGCGCGGATGTCCTTGTCGCTCTCGTGGCAGAGCTGGCGACGTTCGGAATGGCCGATAAGACAATAATCGACGATGCCGCGGAGCTGGGTGCAGCTGACCGAGCCGGTGTATGGCCCAAAATCGCGGGGGCTGGCGGTCTGGGCGGCGAGACGGATCTTTTTGCGGTCGGTCTGGAGCGAGAGGGGTTGAAGAGCGACGAAAGACGGCGCGACGACTACCTCAATGTCGCGATAGGCCCGAATCCGTTCGAGGAGTTTATGAAGATATACTGAAGATTCACCGACGGAAAAGTTCATCTTCCAGTTGCCCACGATATATGATTTCATAGTTTAATTATAGCACAGAAAAACAGGAAACTAGCAAGGATTTTGTGTCTGTAAAATGGTATGGGTATTGCGGATTTATCGGAATAGGCGGGCTGATGTTGCTGATTTTCAGGAATGGACGGGTTAGTATTGCGGTTATGACAAAATATACATAATTACTATTTACATTTTCAGCAATGTGTGCTACAATGGAAAGTGAGATAGGCTATTCGGACATAAACGATGCGCCGGTCTCGATACCTTAACGTCATCGTTAATGTCACAACAAACCATGAAAAAATTGAAAGGGAGGGCTTTCAAATGGCAACTCAGAACAACGGCAGATACTCTGGTAATTTCACGCTGGATCCGGCAATGTTCGGCGGAGCTTCGGCTCCCGCTGGCAGCGCCCAGCCGGCACCCCCGACGGGAGCGCCTAGTGCACCCCCGACACCCCCGACTCCGCCTGCGAGTCCGTTCGACAATCAGCCCACAGGACAGCCCGAGGCGCAACAGCAGCCGCGGCACTTGGGGCGGAAGATTGTTGTCGGCGTCTTGGTGGTCATCGGGATCGTGGCGATTATCGTTGCGGCGGTCATGCTTTGGCGATGGGCTCATCCGGCCGAATCGAGTCCGGATCCGAACCCTGCTCCGTCGAGCAGTCAGACCAGCCAGGACGATCAGTCTGGTCAGAACAGCAGCACACCCAGCAACACTCAGTCCCCTGACGACAACACTATCACCGAGCGGACAATGGCCGAGCAGGCCGCAATACTGGACCCCTGGTTCACCGGTATTCCGGAGGCAAACTGGGAGACCAAAACGGCAGCCGAGCTTGGCGGTAGCGCCAACAGCCCCTTGGGCGACTTCTGTGCGAAGTTCGCGGATTACGTCGTCGTCCTCCAGGACGGCACCGTGATCACGCGTGGCAACGCTGAGAATGGCGACAAAATCGCCATTATTATTTCCGACTACACCGTGCCGACAGACTGGCACAACATGGCGGTCGGAATGGACAAGCAGAAGATTAACTTGGCGTTAGTCGTTCCGTCGGCTTCTCCCGACAATTCGAACCTGAACGGTTCGATTTGGCAGTGGGATAACGGCGTGTCTGGCTACGTTTATCTCACCAGCGGCACTGGGAGTGCTTACTAAGGTACGACAACGATGACGGCGAAAGGTCGTACTTTGAATTGGGCCCCGCAAGGAAGCGGGGCCCTTTTCTTTTTGGTTTTGTTTTTGGGTCTGCGAGGGCTTTAGGCAGGTTAATGGTTTTGAGGCTAGGGATTGTTTGGATTTAGATGACGCCGGCGCCGAGAGAGGCGAGGATGCCACGGAGGGCGAAGAGGGTGTCTTCGTGGGAGCGGACGGTGATAGTGTCGATGCCCATCTGGACGATGGGGTAGTCGTTGCCGCCAGGCTGGGTCATGTCGCCGAAGTAGAGGACTTGACTTTTGTCGACTTTGAGTTCCTCGAGGAGGTGGGTCATGCCGAATTCTTTGTTCATGCCGGGGGCGGCGACGTTGATTGAGGTCGTGCCGCCGATTTCATAGAGGAAGTTGGGGAGGTTTTCGCGGCATTTGGCGACGATTTTTTCGCGTTTTTTGAGGTCGGGATCCCAGGCGTATTTAGCTTCGGTCGGGGCGGTTTGCCCGAGGGCGGAGAAGGTGACCTGGGAGAGGCGGTTTTCGATGATTTCGTCGCCTTCCTGGAGCCTATCGGCTTCCCAATAGCCTAATTCCCTGGCGGACTGCTCGAGGGTTTCGGTGATTTTAGCAACGTCGGCGTCGGAGAGTGGGTAGTTGTAGACTTGGCGCCATTCTTTATCGGCAGCAGGAGCGTCGGCATTTTCGGCGGTTGCGGGGTTATATTGGTAATATTGGGTGCCTTGGGCAACGAAGAGGTGGAGATGCTGGAGTTGCTCCGTAGTGGCGCCGGCGTCTTTCAGAGGCTTGACGATTTGAATGAGGAATTGTTCGAATTTTTGGCCGGAAATGGGGCAGATTTCAAAATAATCGAGGCACTTCGTCAAGACTTTGGCCATTTCTGGCGGGATAGGGGTCTTCGCGACGTTCAAGGTCTGGTCGACGTCGAAGGAGAGGACCCGTTTTTGAAGAGTTAAAGTTGGGGTGTTGTTCATTTTTAGCTCCAATTTAGATAAGGTTATTATAGCATGAAATGGTTTTTCGGAAAAACTGGGGAGACGTGATATAATACAGGTGGAATAACGGCGCCGGAAAAGGCGTCGAGAAATAACTAAACATTAGGAAATTATGAAATTATCAGAGGAACTTATTTGGCGGGGGTTTTACGCGGAAACAACGATTAAGGATCCGGCGGAGCTGGATACGCGGGCTTCGAAAAAGTTCTATTGGGGAGCGGACCCGTCGGCTGATTCCCTGACGATTGGGAATTTGGCGGCGGCGATGATGTGCGCGTGTTTCGTGCGGCACGGGTATCAGCCGTTTCTGTTGGCGGGCGGGGCGACAGGGCAGATTGGCGACCCGAAGGATAATGGCGAGCGAGATTTGAAGTCGCTCGCGGAGGTTGAGCATAATAAGGCTTGTATTGCGGCACAAATGAAGAATGTCGTCAAGAGCGACGACTTGGTGATGGTTGATAATTACGACTGGTTTAAGGATATGAATTATCTGGCGTTCCTGCGGGAAGTCGGGAAAAGTTTCTCGATGACGCAGCTGCTCGACCGGCAGTTCGTCCAGAATCGGATCGGCGAGGGCGGGAGCGGGATTTCTTACGCAGAGTTCTCGTACACGCTGATTCAGGGGTATGATTTCTTGCATTTGTATCGGGAATATGGCGTGGATTTGCAGCTATGCGGGGCGGATCAGTTCGGGAACTGCTCGAGCGGGATTCATTTGATTAAACGGCTGGAAAATGGGGTGGCTGATGCATGGTCGACGCCGCTGATTATCGACCCGGTGACGGGGAGGAAGTTCGGGAAGTCGGAGGGGAATGCGATTTGGCTGGCTTCGTCGGATAATGGGTCCGGGAATTATACAACGGTGTTTGATTTCTATCAGTTCTGGCTGAACCAGCCGGATACGTCGGTGGAATATCTGATGAAGATTTATACGGTGCTTGACCGGCCGGAGGTGGAGCGGATTTTGGCGGAGCATTTTGAGCATCCGGAGCGGCGAGTGGCACAGAAAGCGCTGGCGAAGGGGGTGACTTCTGTCGTTCATGGGGCCGAGGCGGCCGAGGCGGTGGCGAATTTGACAGAGAGGTTGTTCGGCGGTTCGCTCGGGGATTTGACCGAGGGTGAGATTCGGGAGTTCGGGGAGTATTTAGCCTGTGTTTCTAAAGGGTCTCGGCTGTTTGATGCGCTGGTCGAGACGGGGCTTTGCGCTAGCAAGGGGGAGGCGCGAAAGCTGGCCGCGGCGGGGGCTATTACCGTGAACGGGGAGAAAGTGGCGGAAGATATTGAGATTTCGCAGGTGGCGCTATTGAAGCGAGGTAAGAATAAGTTCGCAGTGGTGAGATAGAGGGCTGCGAAGATATTTGAAACAGGGGAAAGCCCCGGGGCGCGAGGCCTCGGGGCTTTTGCTGGAGTTACTGAACGGAGAAAACAGAGAGGAGGCGGCGCAGGGTGAAGGCGGCGGGGGCGGGGCCCGTGGTCGGGACGCGGTCGTCGGCGGGCGGCTCCTCGATGTTGAGGTTGTCCTTGAGATAGGCGACCAGCTTCTCGATGTCGGCCGGGATGATGACCCGGGACAAATACCAGCGCTTCCGCTCCACCTCCGTGGTGGTGTCGTCCTCGCTCGGGGCAAAAGCGGGCAGGGTGCGCCCGTCCTCATCGACGAAGCCGCCGATGTCGTTCCAGAGCGGGGAGTTCGCCAGGCTGTCGTTGGCCGCCAGCAACATCTCGCCGAACTTGCGCAAGGAGAAGATGCTACAGTCATCGAGGACCGACAGGTCGTCGTGGAACAGGCGGATGGCCTGGTCCAGGTTGGGGTTGCGGTTGGTAGTGGTGGCGGGGGCGCCGAAGACGATGGCGTTTCCCCAGTCGTCCAGGATCTCGCTGTGGGTGGAGACGGCTTTGACTTCTTTGAATTCGGACATGATAATACCTCCATTTTTGTGCGCTCATGCGCAAGATTGACGCGTTTATTGCGCGTTTTGCCTGTTTTGCCCGTTCTTGGCTTAGAGTGGCTAAAGATTGACAAAATAGACAAATAGACGCAACAAACAACCGTCAGAGAGGGTAATTCTCCGATATGTAACTCACGACGTGCTTAAGGCTTTGATTAGCCTTATGGTTTCGTTGTAGCACGGATTTGAGTTTTTGTCAATACTCTTTTCTAGGATTTTGGTGTGCTATGTGGTGATTTTTGAGGTTTTGTGATATAATTGTTGTAGCATCCTTGAGTTTCTGGCGGAGTTATTGCGGAAATATTGAAAAGTTTCGGCAGACTCTGGCAGAGATTCGCTATTTTGAGAGGAAGGTGAGTTCTTTGAGGCAAAATTATGTCATAGTGTTGGATTTTGGATACCCTTTGAACCCTCAGCGGAGGTCGTCGATTACGGATTTAGCGGATTTCATCATCAAGAACTATACGGATGAGCCGCAAACGGTGGTCTTGGCGCAGGATTTTATCTATGATTCCCTGTGCCGGCACGGCTTTCCGAAGAACCGGCTACTGGAGGTGGGAACCGGGCAGTCAAGCACAACCGGGACCGAAAGCGGCGGTTCATACCATATGCTGCGCGAGGCCAGCGCAATGCTCCGAGAGATGGAGCGTGATGGAGCTGGGACGAAGCCGCTGATAGATGATCTCACAAGCGGAACGTGGCCGCCGTTACCGGTAGTAACGCTAGTGGCACATGCGCTGCACGCACCGAGGGTTGTGAAACAGGGGAGGCTGTTCGGGCTGGAACTAACGCCGGCGGAGGGGCTGCTGAGGCGGCTGTATCAGAATGCGGCGCAATGGTGGTGCCGGAGCGTGCCGGGGTGGTATCTGAGAGAGGCGATCGGCTTCATCCCCCTGCGGCTGGCGGGTCAGATTTAACCAGGCTGGCATGATTTTGGAGTGGTCGCTTCTCAGGAGGCGGCCACTTTTCTTGGTTTTTGGGTTTTGGCGAATTTGGGGATTTTAACTGGCTTGATGGGATTTTGGCGGGTTTGTTACAATTTTGTGTTGTTTGGTGGATTTGGCGGGGTGTGGTATAATTAGGGGTATGAATAAATTTGGGAAGAAATCAAGCAGCGACTCTGGAAAACGGAGTAGCATGGGGGTTTATTCTAGTTTAGTTTCTCAGAAAAAGAAGATTACGGATAAGGTTAAAGCGGCTGGGACGAAGAGCGGAAAGGGTTCTAGTTCTAGCTCGAAGAAAGCCCTGGCGCCATTACCGAAGGAGCAGCCGGCGAGGTTTTTTGCGCATTTTCGGTGGGAGCGGATTAAGGCGTATTGGTTCTCGAAAGAGGGGGCGAAGCGGATTGGGAAGATTTTTGCGGCGTGTGTGCTCTTGGGGATTATTGCGGTGGGGGCGCTGTTCGTATATTATAAGAGTCAGCTGAAAGAGATCGAGCTGAATGATTTGACGATTTCGGAGACCGTGAATACTTATCTTGACCGGAACGGGGTGGTGCTCTGGAAGGATAAGGGGGATGCGGATTATCGTCTAGTCGTCGACGGAGACCAGATTTCGACATATGTGCGACAAGCGACGGTGGCGCTTGAGGACCGGAACTTCTATACTCACCCAGGGATTGATATCGGGGGTTTGATGCGGGCGGTCTTGTCGACTTTGTCGGGGAAAGGTGTGCAAGGCGGTTCGACGCTGACGCAACAGCTGATTAAGCAAGTTTATTTCTCGGACGAGGCGGCGTCGGCGAACCGCGGTGGGATTTCGCGCAAGATTAAGGAGTTGATTCTCTCGATTGAGCTTGAGAAGATGTATAGCAAAGAGCAGATTATCACGATGTATCTGAACGAGTCGCCTTATGGCGGGCGTCGGAACGGGATTGAGAGTGCTGCGCAGACGTACTTCGGGAAGAGCGCGAAGGATTTGACTTTGGCAGAGTCGGCGCTTCTTGCCGGGATTCCGAATAATCCGGCGGTCTTGAATCCGTATAATGAATACGGTCATGAGGCGCTGATTGCGCGGCAACACAAGGCCTTGGACGTGATGGTCGAGATGGGTTATATTACAAAAGAAGAGGCGGACGAGGCGAAGGCGGTGCCGATTTTGGACCAGATTTTGCCGGAGAGCTCGCAGTACTCGGACATGAAGGCACCACACTTCGTGATGGAAGTGAAGAAGATGTTGGAAGAGAAGTATGGTATTCAGACGATGCGGAGCGGCGGATATACGATTAAGACGACGTTGGATTACCGTGCGCAAGAGATGGCGCAGCAGGCGGTTGCGAACGGTGATGCGCTACGCTACACGAACGGAAGCGATAATATTGCTATGGTTTCGGTGGACGTGGAGACGAGCCAGGTGGTTGCGATGGTGGGGTCGATCGATTGGAATACGCCGGTGTATGGCGAAGTGAACGCGGCGACTTCTGTGCTGGAACCGGGATCGACGATCAAGCCGTTGCTTGATTACGCGCCGCTATTCTCGATGAAGGGGGATACGGTTTATAGTCCAGGGTCGACGCTGCTGGATGAGAATATCGACTCATTCTACTGTGCGGGGACTGTGGGCGCCTGCTCGATGACGAACGCGACAATGAAGTTTCATGGGAAATTGACGCTGCGTGATTCCCTGGCGAACTCACTTAACATTGGTGCAGTGAAGGCGTTGGCGATCGTCGGGATTGAGAACGGGCTGGAGATTTTACATAATCTAGGTGATGTTTCTTACTGCGAGAACTCAGCGGCTGGGCTTTCGATGGCGATCGGTAGCGGCTGTGGCGTGAAGGCGGTGGAACATGCGAACGCCTATGCGTCGATTGCGCGCGGTGGGGCGTATAAAGATTTGGCATATGTGCTCGAAGTGCGCGATCCATCGGGCAAGGTATTGGAGACTTGGCAGGATACGGCGGCAGTACAGGTAATTGATGAGCAGGTGGCATATGAGATTTCTAGTGTGCTTAGCGATGCGAATGCGCGGTCGAAGATTACCTTCGGTGGACAGGCGTTCTCGTTTGGGTTCGTGGTGCCAGGGGTCTGGACGGCGAGCAAGACCGGTACGACTACGACGACGAACAGTGCAGTAGCGAAGGACTGTTGGATGATTAGTTATTCGACGGCGCTCGCGACAGTGGTTTGGAATGGCAATCATGACGGCAAAGGATTGGCAAATGGTATGAACACGGTCGTGCGGCGAGTAGTGAATGATTTCATGGAACCAGCACACAAAGAGCTGTACGCAAGCGAAGGCCGATGGAAGTCGGGCGACCAGCCGGTGCGGCCGGCGGGGATTCAGGATTTGACGGTGGCGGGCGTGACGGATATTTGGCCGAGTTGGTACAACTCCGAGAAGTCTGGTATCGTGAAGGAGAAGGTGAAGTTCAACTCTTCGAATAAGCTACAAGCGACAGATTGTACGCCAGCGAGCTTGACGGTAGAAGTTGAAGTCTCGACGCAGACTGACCCGATTACTGGAAATAAGATTGTAACGGTGCCGGATGATTATAAGTATGGTGAAATGGATACGTGTACCTCAACCCCGAATGGCGGTGGCGTGGTGTCAGCAACACGGATTGGAACAATGACTTTGGATATCACATTTAATCCAGGTACGTCGATCGAATTAGAGTCATACGAAGTTGTCTCTGACGGTGCGACCGGAGCTCGACATATTCTGTCGGCGTCAGATATTGCAACCGGCGTCTATCATACTTTGAAGGGTAATGAGAAAGAGGTTACGGTCAGAGCATTCGACACGAACGGGAAAGTCTATGAGTATACTCTAGATTTAGATGACACTTCGTCGGGCGGAGGCGCTTCGTCTAACCGTTAGATAAATCTTTTGGATTACTGAAATAAGTCCCGCCTGAGCGTAGCGGGACTTATTAAATCGATTGGTGTAGTGCCGAGATTTTAGCAAGCTTGCAAGCCTTTAGAGTATTTTGAAAGAGAATCTATAGGTTTGATCTTATGAGGAAGATGTAATAACTTGTTGAGTTAGCGGCGTTTTTGAGATTTTGAAGTTTTGCTGCTGTGACGAGATTTATCGCTGCGACGACGGGATGGGAATTTTGGGAAAGCACGAGAAATGGTTTTTTCGGAACGCGAGGTTTGGGCGGAGGACTTGGTGTTGGCGAGTTTTGAGGGGCTAGAAGTTTTTGTGGAAGATTTAGAAGAATCCGAGGGCGACTGGCTCGAAGAATCTTTTGAAGAAGTTTTTGGTGCAGGAAGTTTGGCAAAAAGCATGGTGCCAGAGGCGGTTTGGTTTAAGCGGATGAACTCGACTTCGACTTCTTGACCGAGCTTGTCGCTGGCGTGATCGACGACAACCATGGTGCCATCGCGTAGATAAGCGACCCCTTGATGAGGATTGCTGCCAGCGGCAACAATTTTAACTTTAGCGCGTTCGCCGGGGAGATATTGGTTGCGAAGGGTGAGAGCGAGGGCATTAAGGTTAAGGGTGTCGATATGCTCGGTAGCAGCGACTTTAGAAAGATTGTAATCATTGGTCAGGATGAGACCGTGATTAGCCTTCGCGAGTTCCATAAGGCGATTATCTACCGGGGTGCGGTCAAGCTCGTCGCCCAGAATCGTCGTGTTGAAAAAGACAACGCGCTCAAGCTCACGAACGGTATCGAGGCCAGCACGAGCGCGGAGACGCTTTTCGGAATCTTTGCCATCGGCGAGGAGCTGAAGCTCGTTTGTGACGCTGCGCGGAATCACGATATCGTCACCGATAAAACCGGTTTTGGCAACCTCAATCAAACGCGGGTCCATAAGCGCGGAGGTGTCGACATAGACTTTACGTTTTTGGTTAGTGGTGATGAGAGGGCGTTTGCTACTTTTGAGCGTCAAGACCGAGGTTTCCCCTAAAATAATAAGCACAATAATTAATATAGCTAAATCCATTACTATATTATAACATACAAAGCAACAGTTTGTGCTTGACCTTGACTTTTGTTAGTACATATATTATTAGGCGTTTTGGTCGATGCCGTGCTCGCGAGCATAGGCGGTATTATCGTTGAGGATTTTTTGATATTTTTTGATGAGGTCGTCACGTTTTTCGAGACGGGCAACATCAAGAGCGAGATGGTAGCGGGAGGCTTGATTCATACTGAGCATCTCGAACGGAGTAGTTGTGCTGCCCTGTTCGTTGAAACCGTGGACCTTGAGGCGCTTCGGCTCGGCATAATGGGTGAGAATCTGGCGGAGATTTTCTGGATAACCATGGAAGTTAGCGATGATGGGGCGGGTTTTCGTGAAAAGTTCGTCGAATTCATCTTGGGCAAGTTGACGGTCAACGGTGCCAATAGCATTATAGGAGAGGGCGGAAAGGTTAATAAGGCGGAAACGCTTTTCTGGGAAATCTTTACGGAGAATATCAAGCGCATAGAAGGCTTCACAAGAGACAATATCACCACAGCCAACAAAGATATAATCAGGGTTTTCGTCCGAAGCAAAGTCAAAGATGCTCGCGCCGCCATTCACGAACTGAGCATCAGCCTGATGCGAGTCGATCCAGCGCGGTTGTTCAACTTTGTTAAATGTTGTAAGATTTACAACATTTTCGGAATTCATCATGTAGATAAAGGCGGCTTCAGCAGCAACATCGTCGACCGGGAAAAGGCAGTTCGCGTACGGGCTAGGGTTGTTGAGAAGGAGCGAGATGAGAGCGGGAGATTGGTGAGTGAAACCGTTGTGGTCTTGGCGCCAGCAAGTGCTGGTTGAAAGAAGGTTGGCGGCAGGAATGGGTTTACGCCATTCGACTACGGAAGATTGCTGGAGAAACTTGATGTGTTGCATAACCTGAGAAGCAATGATCGTAAAGAAGGACTCATAACTCGTCATGGCCGCAGGCTCGCCGTTCATGAGGTGGCCAACCATACAGGCAAAGAGAGCGTTCTCCGAGAGCATCTCCACGATGCGCCCGTTCGGAGCTTCTGGTAAATCCCAGTCTGACTTTGGCAAATCCCAGAGTCGCGACGTAACTTCGTAAGTAGCGTCGAGCTTATTGCTTGTAGTCTCGTCGGGAGAGAAAAGATAAAAGTCTTTATGGCGAATCATATAGCTCGCCATCATGGCGCCGATACGGCGGGCGGGCGAAAAACTGTCTTTGCCAGGATGTTCGACGGCGTCAATCATAAAGTAAATCCTTTCTCTGGGTTAAAAACTTCGGAAAATTCATAGCTTTTGAGCCAACGGCTAAGCGCTTTGAGTTCTTCGGGGTCGGTTTTTGCATTCGGGAGGGGGATTTGATGCGCGAGATAGTTGCCGGCGACTTTTTTACCGTTAAGTTCTTTCGGGCCGGTCGCGCCTTTTTCTGTTTTCAAAATCAGGAAGGGATGTTCGACTTTGGCGGCTTCTTTGAGAGCTTTCTGGAAGGCTTCCGGCGAATCGCCCTCGATCCAGAGCGGAGTATAGCCAAAACCACGAACAAACTCTTTCATTTCGCGCTCAGACTTGCGACCATAGAGAGTTGGGGCGGAGATTTTGTAGCCGTTGAGATGAAGAATCGGGATAACTCTGCCGTTATGAGCGTGGCTGCCGGCAAGTTTTACGAGATTGAGCGAAGCGAGGGCGGAGGCGGTTTCTAGCTCCCCATCACCGAGCATGACGGCGACGGTCTTTTCAGGATGACCGAGACAGAGGCCATAAGCAGCACCGAGAGCGTAGCCTAATTCCCCACCTTCGCAGATAACACCTGGAGTGAAAGGGCTAGCGTGCGATGGAAAACCTCCGGGCCAAGAAAAGTTTTTGCAGACATAGGCAATACCAGATTCATCGCGAGTAGCTTTTGGGTCGACTTTTTCAAGGTCGCCGTCGATGAATAAATTGGCTTGAAGGGCGGGAAAACCGTGACCAGGGCCGAGGATAAAGGAAAAGTCAGTATATTCGTGGCGTTCGCGCTGATTTTTCGGTGAGAAATAAGATTTTAGATTCGCATATGCAACATCAATACCATGACAAGTTCCCCAATGTCCCAAGAGGCGCGGTTTAATATCATCGGCTCGCAGGGGACGGTCGAGCAGGAAGTTGTCCTGCAAGAAAAGTTGCGCAACAACGAGATAATCGCAGGCGCGGACGCGGCGCTGAATATCTTGATATTTTTCACCTCCAGAAACGTTCATGTTTTGATTATATCACAAGACCCGGGAATTGAGGAGAGGTTTCAAGAAGGTTATGGGAGTCTGACAAGATTGGTGCAGTTTTACGGTTTTGATGAAAACTATTTAGCGGATGCTTTGTCAGCATGACCAACGCGAACCATGGCGGCGCGAATGACCGCTCCGTCATAAGTGTAACCAGGGCGAAGGGTTTCGGTAATTATTTCGACATTACCTTCGTCATCATCAATTGAAACGGCATCATGAAAATCTGGGTTAAATTCGACACCAGGGGCGGAGTTAATGATTTGAAGGCCAAGTGATTCTAGAGTTTTATGGAAACTTTTTTCGAGAGGCTGAAGCTGTTCAGGATAGGCGCCGATGGCGCGACTGATGTCGTCAATGAGCGGGAGGAACTTCATGACGGTCGCATTTTTAGCGACGTTCATAGCTTGAGACTTTTGCAAGTCGACTTGTTTGCGGAAGTTCTCAAAATCGGCGCGAGTGCGCTGGAGGTCATTGGTAAGTTCGACGATTTTCGTAGCAGCCGCAGCTAGGTTCGGGTCGATTTGCGATGCTTGGTCTTGAGCAGGGTTTGGCTGAGCTTCGGGCCGAGGCTGATTTTGTGGTTGTGGCTGGGTTTGTGGCTGGGTGGATTTTTTCATGGTTACTCCTTATTTTTTACCGTCGTTTTGGCTGTCTATGGCAAGGGTCTCTTCGAGAATATTACCGGCATAGCGCACGAGAGACATAACACGGCTGTAATTCTGACGAGTCGGGCCGAGAATGCCGATATAACTTTTGTCGGAAAATGGTGAGCGAAAACGACTGATAATGAGGGAAGCCTGAGAAGTCTTGCCGATGGGATTTTCTTGGCCGATGAAAATGTTGAGCGGTTGGCCGGGAGCAGCTTCACGAAGCCAGGGGTCGAGATTGTCGAGTAATTCAGCGACCGCCTGGACGCGGCGATTATCGAGAAATTCGGGCTGAGTAAAAAGGCGGGCGATGCCGGAGATATAGAGTTGGTCACCGATAGTAGCAAGGCCAAGATTACCGGTCAGCTCGACGAGCGAATCGACGGCGCCGCGAATAGCGGAATCGGCACGAGTCTGGGAGTTGATACGAATCTGAAGGACGCGCGTGCTACGCTCGGGAGTCTTGTTCTCGCGGTCGGGATTTGAAATAAATGGCGAAGACTGCTCTGGGTGTTCGGAAAGAGCGTTGACATAATACCTGTAGCCAGCGTCGGTCGGAACACGCCCGGCGGAAGTATGCGGCTGAGCGATGTAGCCGAAATCTTCAAGACGAGACATCTCAGCACGAATTGTAGCAGAAGAGACATTAAAAAGTTTTGCCAAAGTGACACTACCGACAGGGGCGGCGAGCTCAGCATATTCTTCGATGATAGCAAAGAGGATTCCCTCTTGGCGTTTCGTTAAGTTCATGCTTCTATTATAACAAATTAGCACCTGGAAGTAAAGACTGCTAAAAAGCCCGTTTTCGTGTGGTGGGATTTGTGCGATTGCGGCTATATGCTATAATATGAGAATGGAAGCCCAGATACAACAAATTAAGTCCTGGCTCGGGATTGGCAGCATAAACATCTTCGGTCTGCCGATGAGCGGAAAAGATACAGTAGGCGTGCAGTTAGCGGAGAAACTGGGCGCAAAGTTTTTATCATCGGGAATTATTGTGCGAGCGATGGAGCAGGCGACCGGGCAATCTTTAAGTCATGATGGGAAATTGGTGCCGTCGAGCGTGTTTTATGACTGGGTGCTGCCGTACTTCGAGAAAGAGGAACTATGGAAGTATCCGCTAGTTTTGTCTTCGATTGGGCGCTGGGCGGGCGAAGAAGACGAGGTGATGGCGGTAGCAAAATCGAGCGGACATACGATTCGGGCAGCAATTGAATTGAAACTTTCGGATAAAGATGTGGTTGATCGGTGGGAAGCGGCAAAGATTCTGGGCGATCGTGGGCTGCGTGCAGATGATGCGGACCCGCAGGTATTTCAGACGCGAATTGATGAGTATCATGAGAAAACTTTGCCAGTTTTGAAGCGTTATCAAGAACTAGGTCTCCTTATCTCGGTTCCGGCGGATCTTCCGCGAGAGTTGGTTTTCCAGAACGTCGTGAACGCGCTGGCGAATTTTGCGAGCCGCACGGGCCGCTTCGTGCCGGAATTGTAAAGCAATATAGATTGCACCGAGCGAAACGATCAGAATAACAATACCGAGAGCAATGAAGGTCGTACCTCCGGAAGAGGTGGTAGGGACGAGGGCATAGTCAGCACCTTCGTTTGGTTTGGTGATTTTGCGGCAGCGATTAGTCGTAGGGTTGCGTTCGTAGCCTTCGGCACATTCTTTCAAAGTTGAAGTAGAGTCTTCGATATTTTTACAACGCCCGGTGAGCGGATTGCGGTATTTCCCTGCCGGACATTCGGTTGTCGCGGAAGTAGTCAAATTGACGCAGTTTCCGGTGAGCGGATTGAGAACTTTTCCGGCAGGACAGGTGCGAAAAGTTCGGGAATTATTAGCGGAACCGGGCGTGGGGTCATAGGTGATTGACCAGCTAGCGATACCATTTGTATCGTAAAATAAAGCATAGCTGGTAGACTTTTTCTGGCCATGAAAATAGATGAGCTCGTCGACAACTTCTCTGTCAGCGTCGATAAGCGAAACCGAGTTGTTTGTTGTGGGATTTTTCGTAAAAGTAAAGGTGGGGCTAGGATAGTAAGCGAGATAACTGCCAGTAGGAATTATGCCGGAAAGTGGATAGGTTTTATTCTTATAGCCGATTTGGCAACCGTCGAGGTTAATGTCTTTTGAAGTCGGGTTGTAGAGCTCGACGAATTGTTCAGAAACATCATCGGAATAGTAGGTTAAGATTTCCGAGAATTCAAGGCCGCGACATTTTGGAGGGAGGGTAGTTTGTTCATCTTGGTCAGGCTCTGGCTCGGGAAGGTAGAGGCTGAAAAGGTCTGGGTCGAAATGCGGTTCATATTCGGAAAGATGTTCAAAA
>CAOQNC010000008.1 GCA_948511255.1 uncultured Candidatus Saccharibacteria bacterium
CCTTGAGTCTCCTTGGTATTAATGTCGCCCGCCTCGGCGTCGACCTCTTGACTTTGAACGCGGCGAAATGTGGCGGCCCGAAGGGCGTCGGCGCGCTCTATCTCGCGCATGGCATCACCCTTCATCCGCTTAGCCTCGGTGGCGGTCAAGAGCGCGGTCTTCGCAGCGGCACCGAAAATGTCCCTGGGGTAATAGGTTTCGCAACTGCCGTCAAGGAAGCAAAAGCACACCTCTCCGGCAACCGCAAGAAACACCAAGAAATGGCATCTGTTCTTCGTCAAGAACTAGCACATACCTCTATTGTAGCACAGAATGAAAAAAATGTCAAGCAAAACCTCAAAACCCCGCAAAATCCTCGAAATCCGCAAAACTCCCAAGAAAGCCTTATAACCGCTCCGATTTTCCTCGGCAACCTGAAACATCAACTTGCGAATTTCGTTCCAGTTTGTTTCCCGGGGCTTGATGCTGAGCGCTTGATTTATAAACTCGAGCAACAGGAAATCTACCTCTCGACCGGTGCCGCTTGCGCCGCCAACAAAGGTAGCAAATCGCACGTCCTCGCTGCCATTGGCCTTTCCGACGCGGAAATCGCCGGCTCGCTTCGCATTTCCTTAGGCAGCACGAACGACCTCGACCAGATTCGTGAAGCCGCGGAGAAAATCCGCCAAGCTGTCGAGCAAGAATATCAGCGCCTCGCCAGATAAAAATAGGGGCCGCTCCGCAGGGAGCAGCCCCAAAGCCAAGAAGAAAGTTTACCACTCAATCGCCCGCAGGTCATCATCCGTCAGCCAGAAGTTCTGCGCCGCGTTGTAGGCGCGCATGAAATGCTCCGGCCGCGTCAGGCTGTAGAAGCCGAACCCGCTCGCCGTGTTGTCGTTCCGACAGAGGAACTCGAAACGCACCGAATAGGGTACGGTGTGCGTCCACTTGCCGTAGCGGTTGGCGTAGTCGAAGTAAATCGTGATGTCCGCGGCCGTATTCTCGGTCCGTAGCCGCTCCAACGACCGCACCAAGACCTGACTCGTCGTCACGTCTCGCGCCATCACGTCGTCCGTCGACATCCACCAGGAGTTCGGGTCGTAGCTTTGACCCAGCAGGTTCGTCGGGTATGTCGTCCATCCCTGAGTAATCAGCTCATCCAGCAGCTCCTGACAGAAGGTGACGCAAAGCTCGGCGCCCGCGTCGTCCATCTCGTACCGGTCATGCCAGTAGTCGAGCTTGAACGTCTTGCCCAGGTTCTGACGGGCATTCACCCAGTCGATGATCATCACCTTCTCCAACGTGACAACCATGCCGTTCCGGAGATATACCTCAATGGTATAATCATCCAGCTCGCGCACGGCCCAGATACTGCGATAGATGGAAATGCTCGGTATGGTGTCGCCGTAGGTCTGCACGGAAATCGTGGAGGTCGAGGTCTTGCCATTCCGGTAGGTCAGCGTGTAGCTGACCGTGTCCAGCGTCCGGATCTCGGTCACCGGCTGCCGGAAATAGTTCTTGACCAGATACTCCAGTTCCATTGCGCTGCTGCCTGCCGTCGACAGGTGGATGACCTTGTCGCCGTAGGCGAGGGATTTGCCGTCGGCCGCCCGCGTCACCAGTTTCTCCCGGATCAGCCGGTCGGCTGTCTGTTCCGCCAGCCACGCATAGCCATACTTGGACGTGAATCCCCGGTTGGTCGTCGTCGCGGTGGAGGTGTAGTCCAGCATGAACTGTTCACTCATCGTCACCACGACCTGGCTGTCCAGGAATACGCGAATCAGGCCCACCTTGTCCTCGACAAGCACCGTGCCGTCGGTCAGGATGACCGGGTCATAGGGGTTGCCGCCGTAGGTGGTGCCGGGCGTCGGATAGGTCTTGTCGGACGCGGCCGCCGCCGGAATCGCCAGGGAAAAGGCCATAATCAAGGACAGGATCAGGGATACAATTTTGGTTCTCTTCATGTCGAGAAACCTCCTTTTCAAGATTGATCGGTCATGCTGCCAGGACTTCGAGCCGGAATTATTCCTTCCTTTCTTCTCAAAATTAAAGTCCGAGGGCAGTTTACCGACCTTACCATACCATTATACCACACCTGACGTCAAAAGTCAAGAGAACGAGCGAAAAATGGCAATGAAATCGCCTTTTTCCGAGTGAACAATTTCCTCTGTGTTATAACCGTCAATAATCTATATAACTCTGCCCCTAAGTCTGCGACAAAAAAGGAAGCCTCACGCTAAGCACCCAACTGCGCCCTGCGAGGCTTCATTTATGCACTAATATTATCATGTCAGCGACATAATGTCAATGATTTTACCTGTTTTTGTTATCATAAATAAATGTTTGATGCGGCTATTTTTATAGACCTGGCTCACCAGAAAACTCTGAATCTGACGGTCGCGCACTTTCTTCATGCGGGAGGTATCGATAATGATATGCGGTGACTGTTTGATGGCATCGCGCAATGTGTGCTCAAGCGTATTGGCGTTGAAGCGCTCGGGAGACTTTATCTCAAATTCTATTCCATCCAACTTAATGTCGGCAGTAGGCAAATTACCTTCCTCTAAAAACTCCACATAATGTCCGGCAAGTGCTAAAATTTCCGCAACGCGTAGTTCATGCTCCCAAGGCCTACGCCCTGGCGCAATAAAAATCCCAGTTTTCTTGACAAACATTTACTAATTATATCACGCCACGCAGCATTCTCGCCAAAACCCACAAATTATGCTATAATTATCTCATGAACAAGCGCGTTTATCTTGGCATGTCTGGCGGCGTCGACTCCTCGGTTTCGGCGTTGCTTTTGAAGGAGCAGGGCTATGACGTCACCGGCGTCTACATGAAAAACTGGTCCGAAGACCTCCCCGGCATGAAGTGCCCCTGGGCGGAGGATCTCGCTGATGCCAAGCGCGTCGCCGTCCAGCTCGACCTCGACTTTGAGGTCTGGGACTTCGAGAAGGATTATAAAGCCAAAGTTGTCGACTACATGCTCGCCGAATTCAAAAAAGGCCGCACCCCAAACCCCGACGTCATGTGTAACGAGCTGATTAAGTTTAAACTCTTCTACGATTGGGCCCTCGAACGCGGTGCCGATTTTATCGCGACCGGCCATTACGCCCAAATCGGCTCGGCAAAAAACGACCCCTCCGAAAACGCCGCCCCCGCTAAAGTCGACCTCCTGAAAGCCGTCGACGCTAACAAAGATCAGACCTACTTCCTCTATCGAATGAGCGACGCCGCCACCGCGAAGACCCTCTTTCCGATCGGCGCCATGACGAAACCCGAAGTCAAGCAGCTCGCCGCCGCTAAAAAACTCGATGTTGCCACTAAGAAAGAATCCATGGGCATCTGCTTCGTTGGCGAGGTCGGTATGAAAGACTTCCTCCAGCAGTATCTCGACGCTAAACCTGGCGAAATCCGCGAGCAGGAAACTGGCGAAGTCCTCGGCTATCACGACGGCGCGATTTTCTACACCATCGGCCAGCGCCACGGTCTCTATCTCGGCGGCGGCCTCCCTTATTACGTCGTCGGAAAAGACCTCGCTACGAACATCGTCTACGTCTCGAAAAACCTCAACCACGAAAGCCTCTGGACGACCGAACTGACTCTCGAGAGCCTCCACCTTCGCTCTGGTCGCACCCTCACCGACATCGCTAAACTCGCAACCGAACTCTCTAGGAATAATCAGAACCGCCTCCAGGTTCGCCTCCGCCACCGCGCCCCGCTCATCGACTGCAAAATCGACGGTCTGAGCGAGAGAGAGGTGGCTGAGACCTCGATTTTTCGGGGATCTCCGGAGGTTACGACCGAGGATGAAGATGCGCGACCCCCGCGACGGCGGGCGGGCGCGACATCGTGCCCCGAAAATCTTGAGGCCTCAGCCGTCATCTCTTTCTCTCAGCCTATCAAGCGCCCCGCCCCTGGGCAGTCTGCCGTCCTCTATTCCGGCGACATCTGCCTCGGCGGCGGGATTATCGCCGAATAAAACCATCGGTCCAAAACCTTCGAGACAAAATAATAAAACCAGAAAAACCGGGCCTTCCTTCCGGAAGACCCGTTTCTATCACCTACTCTCGTAGAAAATTGTGTCGGTGCAAGCCTTACCTGACGGTAATCCCGTTCCAGAGCGTGCCGTAATTCGGCACCCGGATCGTGACCGAGAAGTTGTCGAGCCAGTCAATCAGCTCTCCGTGGTAAGGCATCGCCGCCTCGCGGAGTTCGTCATAAACTTCGGCCAACTCCTCAGGGGTATACCTCGCCATCAGGTCGGTGACGCCATTGGCATCATACATTGCCGCTGCGCGGCTCGTAGTAGCGAGATAGCGATACAGCTGATTGTTGATGCCGCAGGGAATGGAGATGTCAGAGACCCAGATGTCGCCATTCTCGTCAATCTCGGTCGGGCAGAGCTGGTCTGCGATGAAGATGATCTTCGTTGCATCACTCAGCCGCAGGTGGACGATGGTGTCATCCAATGTCCCGTAGACCTCGGCGTAGTCAAACTCCAGCCGTATCTGCTGGCTCAGCCAGTTAGACACGACACGTGGAGGAATCCCGACCATCTGGTCAGGGCTGGTCTCGGTGTCGGGGGCGGTGTAAATAGGCGCCGTAGCGTCGTCGGAATACTCCGCGGGGGAATCAGGGGTGACGAAATCATCGGGCGATGCCGCGAAGGCATTCACGCAGAGTGACATCATCAGGGCGGATACGATCAGGGTGGTCAGCTTTTTCATTTCTCATTACCTCTTTCTATGAAGATATGGGTGGGAAGGAACCAGATGTCAGCGACGAATCGCCTTCACCTACTTTCATTGTAGCACACATTCCAAAAAAAGTCAATACCTTTTATGCTTTATACTTCATAAAGTCAACAGTCATTCCATAAATTACATAAAAAACGCTCCCAGCCGTCAGGCCGGGAGCTCCGTAGGATGATAAGGTACAAAAGGGACGTCGACGTGCGCCCTAAAACGAGCCAGGAATCCTAATTGTCGAGCGAACCTGGAAGTTGCGCGCTTCCAACATCTGCTTTCCGTGTCGCGGCGTCATTTCGACCAACGTCACAATACCGACAACCTTACCGCCCATTTTCTCGACCGCCCGAGCCAAACCCAGCACTGTCGCGCCACTCGCCAGAACGTCATCGACGATAACGATACGCTGACCA
Organism: uncultured Candidatus Saccharibacteria bacterium; assembly: GCA_948511255.1. Taxonomy (GTDB): domain Bacteria; phylum Patescibacteriota; class Saccharimonadia; order Saccharimonadales; family Saccharimonadaceae; genus Nanosyncoccus. The sequence continues at coordinate 5,147 of CAOQNC010000008.1, forward strand.
GGTTTAATCATGCCATCCTGGATCCACGGCTGATCAACGCAGCCATTGTCGCGCTGACAACGCACTTCACAAAAGCTCATGCGCCCACTCTCACCTTCGTCGGACGGCAGCGCCTCCAACTTCAGAGCCGGCACAAAGCCGCTCTGATGTGTCGTTGCAATCGCCGCGCCGAAAACCAGCCCCAGCCCGTCCGGGCTCAGAATCAGGTCGTAGCCTCCCAACTTCTTGCACAAACTTTCCAAATCACCACACGCGCTTTTGAACGCCGTGGCGTCTTTCAGTAGTCGCGACACATCGCAGAAAGGTTTGTCTGCCTTCTGTTCTACTACGGTCACCAGCTTTTTCAGTTCTTTTCGGTTCAAGAAAAACACGTCCTTTGATAGTAAATTTCACCTGCCCGAGCCAATTTGTCGCCCTACGACATTAGCAGAATACGACCATCGCGCCGCCTTTCGCCTTTTCCGATAGGGCATCACAAACCAACCCTCGAACAAGGGATACTCCTATTCTAGCACACTTTCCGTAAAAAGTCAAGCGGTTAAGCAAAAACCTGTTGCTAACACCTCCAACCATTGACAAAAAATGTATTCTGTGCTACAATAAAAACGGCCCTCATTTTTGATGGGTCAAAATCTGTACTTTAGGAGGTCTATCATGAACACCCGAACCCAGAACGCTACCCGCATCTCCATTCTTGTTCGTCCCCGTTTTTCGCTTCTTCGTGCCTTGGCTGTTGCGCTACTTTTGGCAGTGGTCGTCATCGGTGGGCGCATGCTGAACAAGCAGCCCGTCCCGCCGGCGATGCCCCAGGCAGAGAGCGTTGTCACGCTCGATCCCAGCATGATTGACACCGGGCCGAACGCCTGGATCGTCAACCCGTTGCGTGTCGCCTGCGCCGAATGGAACAGTGATGACAGCCGCTACGTCTGGCTGACCGGCCCGCTCAAGGAACGCGGCCTCACGCCATCCGACGTGTTGGAGTTTTGCGAACGCCTGATTGCGGCAGAATAACCTGAGCGGCTAAAACTAATCAAAGCAGTCCGAGCCAACCACACCTTCCTACCTTAACAATCTGAGAGAAAGGAAAATCCTATGAAACGTCTGAAAACCCTGAATCCTGCACCGGCCGCTGGTCCGCGTAAAATCACCAAAGCCCAGAGATTCCTTGCCATTGCCGTAATCGCAACTGCCGCATTCTTCTGTCTGGCCTGCGTCGCGGCGTCCCAGGTTCAATCAGCTAACCCCGAGGGCCTGATTACTGACGAATCCACTGTCGCCGCTTATGACAGTGAATTCGCCAAGTTTCTCGGCGCCGGACACAGGATCTCCGAGTATAGCTATGTCCGCGCCGCCATCAGCGATAATTTCGCCTTTGGCTACGGTCCGCTCTGCGACGTCACCGATTTTCAGGTCATCGTCGGAGAAACTGGCACAGTCGGCGTCGTTGCTCATGGCAAGTGCAAATTCGGTCAATGGGAAATGAACCCCGTAGAATCCAAAGGAACGAAAACCTTCATATTGGTTTTTGAGGGCTGCGTCGCGCCGCAGGCTTGGTGGAGTCATCCGGTCACGTCTGCTACGCTCTGCGACGTCCCTCTGACCACGGGCGGTTATTTGTCCGAGCTGATGGTCTGGGTCCCCTGGCCTGACGATCTGGACTTCGATACTCCTGACATCGGCGCCACCATCTACGCCCATTCCTGGTACTGGGACGGCAGCCAATACGTCCAGTCCAAATTTGTCGACTCTCCTCAGACCTCAACTTCCACTTCTCCCTCCCAGATTAGCATCAAAGGCGCCCCTCGGGGCGCCTTTCCCCATTTTAAGCAGTTATATGATATAATAAGAGAATGAACGCAAACGAAATCCGTAAAAAATACCTAGATTTTCAAGTTAAACATGGGCACAAAGTTATTCCGCCCGCCCCGCTCGTCCTCGAGAACGACCCGACCACGCTCTTCACGGGCTCCGGCATGCAGCCGCTCCTCCCCTATCTCCTCGGTCAGCCGCACCCCGAGGGCACCCGCCTGACCGACAGTCAGCCTTCCATGCGCCTCCAGGATATTGAGGACGTCGGCGACCCGCGCCACACCACGGTTTTCGAAATGCTTGGCAACTGGTCGCTCGGCGACTACTTCAAAAAGGAACAAATCGAGAATTATTTCGAGTTCCTGACCAAAGAAATCGGGCTCGACCCGGAACGGATTTACGTCACTTGTTTCATCGGCAATGAGAAATACGGTATTCCGAAAGACACCGAAGCCGCCGAAATCTGGCAGGAAGTTTTCAAGAAAGCCGGCGTCGAGGCAAAAATTGCCGAAATCGGCTCCGCTAAAGTCGGCGATGAACGGGGAATTAAGCCCGGCGAACGCATCTTCTTCTACGACGACAAAGAAAACTGGTGGAGTCGCGGCGGCGGCATCGAAACCACTCCGCTCGGCGACCCTTGCGGTCCCGACTCCGAGGTCTTCTATGATTTCGGCGAGGATAAGCAAGATGTCGAGAAATATGGCAAAAGCCACCCCGCTTCCGACGGCGCTCGCTTTATGGAAATTGGTAATCAGGTTTTCATGCAATATAAGCGCAATGAAGACGGCACTTTCTCTGAGCTAGAGCATAAAAACGTCGACTTCGGCGGTGGTCTTGAGCGTCTCGCTGCGGCCGCAATCGGCAGCTTCGATGTTTTCAAGATTTCTCTCATGGCGCCGATCATCGAGAAACTTGAGGAAATCTCGCACAAAAAATATGACAACAATACCGACGAAATGCGCATTATCGCTGATCATCTCCGCGGCGCTTATCTGCTGGCCGCGCAGGGCCTCACTCCGTCCAACAAAGCTCAAGGCTACGCTCTCCGTCGCCTTGTTCGCCGCGCTGTCTTAAGAGCTCTCGACCTCGGCATTGGCCAGGGTTTCCTCGAAGAAATCCTCCCGATTATCGCCGAGAATTACGCTGAGCTTTCCGACGACATTCTCCCGAACCGCGCGAACGTCCTCGAAGTCCTGACTAAAGAAGAGCAGGCTTTCCGTAAAACCATTAACAAAGGCGTCAAGGAACTCCAAAAACTCGGCGCCGACCAGCTCCTGACTGGCGCCGAACTCTTCAAGCTCCAAGACACCTATGGCTTCCCGCTCGAACTCTCTGTCGAAGAAGCCTACAAACTCGGCCTCAAGCTCTCCGACGACTATCAAGACGAATTCAATAAGGCTCTCGACGAGCAGCGCGAACGCAGTAAGACTGCTTCGAAAGGCATGTTCAAAGGCGGCCTCTCTGACACCAGCGACCAGACCGTGAAATATCACACTGCCTGCCACCTCCTCCTCGCCGCCCTCCAGCAGGAAATCGACCCCTCAATCGAGCAGAAAGGCAGCAACCTCACTCCTGAGCGTCTCCGCTTCGACTTCAATATCGACCACAAACTCACTCCCGAAGAGCTAGCCAAAGTCGAAGCTCGCGTGAATGACTGGATCGACCAAGATCTCCCCGTCGTCGTCGCCGAATACGACAAAGATTACGCCTTCGACGACCTCCACGCCCACGGCTCCTTCCGCGACCGCTACCCCGACCGCGTCACCGTCTACGCTATCGGCGCTGACCTCGAAACTCCCGCCGACGACAAAGAGAAAGTCTCCGTCGAAATCTGCGGCGGCCCCCACGTCACCCGTACCGGCGCCCTCGGCCACTTCAAAATCACCAAAGAAGAATCTTCCAGCGCCGGCGTCCGCCGCATCAAAGCCATCCTTGAATAGTATTCTGAAGCGCCGCCCGCCAGCAATACTTTCCTCCAAGGAGGGAAGTATTGACTTTTTCGCTTATGTGTGCTACAATTATAGAATAAGGTGTATCCTTGGTTACACTTAACATTTTGACGACTTAATTTTACACAGCAGAAACAAACGCGAAATATTTTATACAACTGTATTCAACTGTCAAAAACAACCTGAGGAGGTGATTAAAATGGGCAGAAAAACCAGTTGTAGTTCCAAGCATGGCAATCCCGGCAGGCCTAAAGGCCATCGCTATAACCAGAGTGCTCGTGATTCGGCTCGCATGCGCGGGCACGAAGCTCGCGACGAAATTGCGCTGGTGCGTAAGCGTGCCGTCAAGCTCTCTGGGCTCCACGGCTCGATCAATGCACTGGTCCGCAAGTCCAACATTCTGACGGCGGCCAACCAACGCACGACCCATATGAACGTTGATGAGTTTTGCGCTTATGCCGAAGAACTGCTCGACCGACTTTTTCGGCTTGAACAGCAAATTGTCCAAAACACCAAACGCGATTTCTGGCGCAACGACGAGGATCTGGCTATTATCTCGCGGGCACTCACCCTTGAAAAGCGCGCGAAAGAGTTGAATGGCGAGTTCAACCTCCGCCGCACCGGCATCCACTTTACATATCCCAGCGCTTCTGGGCATTTTGCTCTCAACGACAAGGGGGTTAGTGCTTGCGCAAAGATTATACTTTGTTGCGAAAAAGACGAACTGCGACGACAAGAACAAATCCATAAGTTAGTAGATAGCGGTGAGTGCGACAGTTACAAAACTGCCGAGCAACGAGTATGTCAAGCTACTGATGAGGATAATTTTCAGAATCTGTCCAAACGCAGTCCACTATTACCTTCGGAAAAGGAGAGTTCATGGCCCAAAAAGTCGTCACGATGAGTACCTTGGCCGCTCGCGGCGGCCACCCTTAGCCCCGGCTGGAGTTTTCTGGCCGGGGTGTTTTTTGCGCGCCGCTAAAACTGTGTAGCTTCGCAACAACCACAACTCCGCAGCAACCGTAGCTCTGCGACGATTGCCGTCTCGAACTGCTTATGCTAAAATAGAAAGAATGGATGGTCGTGTCAAAAATTCGCAATCAAACAGCGCCCCGACGGCGAACGCTTCTGTGCGCCGCGTAATCGTGCGTAATTCCGAAACCCTCCGCAAAACTGCGAAAGCCAACAAGACCGCGAAATCCCACGAACCCGCAAAAACTCGCCAAACCGCCGCAAGGCATAAATCAGCGACAACCCGTAACCCTGCCAAAACCCACAAGCCCACCGCATCAAATAAGTCCCTCCGGAAATCCGCCAGTCAAAACCCGGCCGACAACTCTTCTTGGCAAAACCCCATCATCGGCTACTGGGCTGCCAAACATCCCGCCTGGGCGAAAAAACACCCGAAACATCTCAAGAAGTACCCAAAGCTTTCTAAACCCAAGCGCCTCGAGTATCAAATTCTCGCCATGCTCGCCTTTTTCAGTATCTCCATTGGGCTCTGGGAAAACTTCCGCCAGCTCTGGCTCCAAGAAAACGGCTTCTCCGCCACCGACGTCGGCAACATCATCGGCGTCGGTACCATCGCGAGCGCCGTCGCGCTTCTTCTCGTCGGCAAATACGTCAAAATGTCCCACATCAAACGTTTCACAACCCTCATGCTTACGTTGCGCTGCGTCGACCTGCTCCTTCTCGCCCTCATCAACGGCACCGGCTGGCGCTGGCTGATTGATGTTTTTGCTATCCTCGACATCGCCTCGAGCGCCGTGATTATCATTAGCATTTATCCGCTCCTCACCACCATCATCAAAAGCAATACCGCCTACTCCCGCCGCAAACTTGTCGAGTATCTTTTCCGCGACGTTGGTATTATGATCGGCGGGATTTTTATCGGTCAGCAAATCGGCGGCGTCCTCATCGACTATAACGCCTGTCTCCTCATCGCCATCGTATTCCTTATCATCGCAAGCATTATCAATGCCCGCCTCGACCTTGTCTTGACCGAGAAAGCCCCCGACGACGCCAAGTTCTCCGCCCTGCATTACATCACTCACAACAAACTCCAGCGCGGCTACATGGTCTACACATTCCTCGCCGGCGTCGCCTATAACACCGCTATCGCTTTGAAAATGCTCATGCTCACCGATTCTTTCGGTTTCTCCGCCGGTATTGCGACGAATTATCTCCTCATCGTCGGCCTTTCCGCGGATTTTATCGGCATCCTCGCGCTCAAATATTTCACCCCGAAGAGCGATTATCTCACCATGTTCCTAAAATTCGGCGTCCGCGGGATTTTCCTTGCCGTCGCCTTCCTTTCCAATAACAATTTCGTCTGCTTCCTCGCGCTGACCTGGACTTTGCTCAGCTCCACCGCCTACGAAAACGTTAGCGACGGTTATTACATCAACGCCGTCGACAACCGCCACCAGCTGAAATACAACACCCTCCGCTATGTCGTTCATCATCTCGGCATTGCGCTCGGAACGTTTCTCTGTGGCCAAATGTTCCAGTTCGGCCCCGGTCCGATTTTCGGTCTCTCCGCCTTCGTGATTATCTTCCAACTCGCCGCTGGTTTTTACCTTATTCATCTTCGTCACAGCAAGAAAACTCGCTAACTTTCAGCCTTCTACGCCAAGAAACCCGCTAGCACTCCCGCAACGAAGTATAACAAGCGTTATTATATCATTTGTTATACTTCAAATCGCCCCTAAAATCTCGAAAAAGGAGTATAATATAAAAATGGATTTGATTTTGCGAGGTCTCAACCCGCCTCAGGAGGAAGCAGTCAAAACGCTCGAGGGCCCGGTTTTGGTTCTCGCTGGTGCTGGCTCCGGCAAAACCAAAGTTCTCACGCATCGCATTGCAAATCTTATCATCCACGGCACTCGCCCCGACCAGATTCTCGCCGTCACTTTTACGAACAAAGCCGCGAAGGAAATGCGCGACCGCCTTTGGAAACTTCTCCGCACGAGCGACGACCAGCCTCTCGAAGTTCCTCGCAACTTTATGCCCTACATGGGAACGTTTCACGGCATTTGTGTCCGTATCCTTCATATCGAAGCTGACGCCGCCGGCATTGACCGCAACTTCACAATTTATGATTCCGAAGACCAGCTCACCCTCATCCGTCGCATCATGCGCGCCATGAATATCGCGAACGATAAAACTCTCACCCCGAAAGCCGCTCACGGCATGATCAGCCATTGGCAAAATCTCGGCATGAGCCCTGCCGACGCTCGCCGCGAAGCCTACTACCCGAACCAGAAGCGCGCCACCGAAATCTACGAGCAATACGAACGCGAAAAAACCGCCGCTTCCGCCCTGGATTTTGACGACTTGTTGACGAAAACTGCTGAACTTTTTGCGAAAAATCCCGAAGTTCGCGCCAAGTGGCAACGCAAGTTCCGCCACATCCTGATCGACGAATATCAGGATACAAACATCGTCCAGTACAAGTTAATTAAGTTGCTCGTGAACGAAGACCGCAACATCTGCGTTGTCGGCGACGACTGGCAGTCGATTTATTCGTGGCGCGGCGCCGATTTTACAAATATCCTTAACTTCGAGCGCGATTTTCCCGGCGCAAAAGTTATCAAACTCGAGCAAAACTATCGCAGCACCGGCAACATTCTCGCCGCTTCGCAAAAAATCATCAACCAGAACAAAACCCGCACCGAGAAGACTTTGTTCACTGAATCTGGTCAAGGCGATCCGATTACGATTGAAGGTCTTACTGATGAAACCGCCGAAGCGAATTACGTCGCTCGCCAGATTACCCAGCTGAAATCCGCCGCCCACCTTGCCTCTACTCATAATTCCGCCGCAGGGTCCGCAAAAACTTCTCATCGCACCGGCAGCTTCAGCGATTTCGCGATTCTTTACCGCACCAACGCCCAGTCTTACGCCTTTGAAAAAGCCTTCATCGCCGCCCGCATCCCCTACAAAATCATCGGTGGAGTCCGCTTCTACGACCGCAAAGAAGTCAAAGACGTCCTCGCCCTTCTCAAACTCATCGTCAATCCGGTCGACCGTGTTAGCTTCGAGCGGGTCGTGAAGAATCTACTTTCCGGCGTCGGCCCCGCTTCGCTTGAGAAAGTTTTCACTTATCTCGACGAACACTCCGAGGCTAATCTCGCCGACCTCCAGGGCCTCCTCGACACCTCCACCCTTTCTCCGAAGGCTCGTAATTCCGTCGCTCATGTTTCCAACTTTCTCCACGATATACGAAACGCCGAAGGGAATGACGACGGCGTCGGTCTTGTCCGCGAAACCACCGACCAGCCTACCGACCAATCCGCCTCCGTCACGACTATCCCTACCCCAGAAATCGTCGAGCGCATTATTAAATATTTTGATCTCCCCACAATTTTTCATAGCGACACGCCCGACGGCGAAGAGCGTATGCAAAACCTCGAAGTTCTCGCCTCAAACTCCAGTATCTATGAAACTCTCGAAGAGTTTCTCGCCGCCGCCGTGCTCCTCAGCTCTGCCGACGAAAGTGCAGGGAATGACGTCGTTTCGCTCATGACTCTCCATGCCGCGAAAGGCCTCGAGTTCCCGGTTGTCTTTATGGTCGGCATGGAAGACGGGCTTTTCCCGAGCAGTCGCTCTGACAACTCCGAAGAAGAACTCGAGGAAGAGCGTCGTCTCGCTTATGTCGGTATGACCCGCGCCATGGAAGACCTCTTCCTGACTTTCGCGAACTCCCGCTTTAGCTTCGGCGGTCGCAGTTATAATATGCCGTCTCGCTTCTTGCTTGAGCTCGGTTATAATCCTTACGGTTCCGGCGAATTCGGTGACAGCGGAGTTTTCGGCGTCGACCAGGGTAGCCTTGGCGTCTCGCCCGAGTTCTCCGTTAGCGCTCCGAGCAATTCCAGCTTTGGCAGTCTCGGTATTCTCGGCGGCGATCCTGACGGCGAGTTCGGCACACCTGCTACGCCCAGCCCCGAACCCAACATCACCGACCCTTATGCTCCGCGCCGTCGCCCGCGCCAGACCTTCGCCTCCGACTCTACGCCCCGTCGCGCCGCATCCGCCTCGAAACTCTCCAGCCTCACTCAAAATCGTTTTCCCGAGCAAAATCGCTCCAGCTCCTCCTCGACCGACGTTTTCGATGATTTCGGCGCAAGTGACATCGACCCCTTCCCAGAAGACGTCCCGGTTTTTGAATAATAACCATAATAATTGGAGATCGGGCACAATAAAGGCAGCGAACGGAGAAGCCGTTGTTCCGATTGTTGTTGTTGGACGGACGAATATCGCTGGTGTCGCCGAAGATGAGGTTGTAGGCGTTGCTGCTGTTAGAGTTTGGCGTAGAAGACCAGTAGTAGCCGTAGTTGCCGGCGTTGTTGAACAGGTTGCTGGTATTCTGATTGACGTTGCCGCCCCTCGATTATTATCGACGGCGGCCTAGCTCTGCTACCTATCTTGGCTAGATACTTTTCAGTCTAATCGTAAACGAGCCGAAGAAGCCTCTTTATCTTTCATCTCGCCATAGCGAGCCAGAAACTCCAGTCTAAGGCCATTGCTATCATGCAGCGCCAAAGAGGACTTCGCGATCTCCAGAAAAGAACTCAATCAAGCCGGAGCTGTCAGCCCGAGGCGTGACCTCATTCCCGTAGGTTCTTATGCCTACAAAATCATTATAGCACTAGCATCCGGCGCACCATCTCCTC
>CAOQNC010000009.1 GCA_948511255.1 uncultured Candidatus Saccharibacteria bacterium
TCGCTCGCGTCAGTAGCAATCAAAAGCTCCGCAAAGAGCGTTTCGCCTCTCCGCGCGAATTATACGCCGCCGGCGGCCTCCCCCTCGTCCGCGAGGACACCCTCGAAAAGTCCCGCCTCCTTTCCTCGCTCGGCCTCAACCTCAACCTTGCCCCGGTCGTCGATGTCTCGACCAACCCCGCCGACTATATGTATAGCCGCAGCCTCGGCGAAGACGCCAAAATCACCTCTGAATTCGCCCGGACCGTTATTGACGCCAGCCGCACCTTCAATGCCGAACTCACCTCCGAAAATCACGAAGCCTCCACCGTTTCCTATACCCTCAAGCATTTCCCTGGCTACGGCAACAATCTCGACACCCACCAGGGAACTTCGCTCGATCGCCGCTCCCTCGTCGACCTGCTAAGCATCGACCTTCAGCCTTTCCGTGCCGGCCTCACCGCTGGCGCCGAAGCCGTCCTCGTCAGCCATAATATCGTCACTGCCCTCGATCCCGTCCGCCCCGCCTCCCTCTCGCCCACCATCCACGATCTCCTCGCTAACGTCCTCGGTTTCACCGGCGTCATCATCACCGACGATATCGCCATGGGCGCCATCGCAAACCCCTCCGCCATCTCCTCGCAAAACCTCACGAATCCCTCCTCTGGGAACTCTACCGACCCCGAGGGCCTTCAAATCCTCTCCGAGAATCCCGCCGTCCAAGCCGTTCTCGCCGGCAATCACCTCATCATCACAACCGATTACCTCGACAGTCTCACCGCCATCAAATCCGCTCTCCAGCGCGGCGTCCTCGACGAGGCCCAAATCGACCACATGGCCCGCCAAATCCTCGCCTGGAAATCCTACAAAGGCCTCCTCTAGCCGATAAAACCAACAAACGCTACTCCTAGATCAGCAAAACCGACAAACGCGCCAGAAACCCCGAAAACTCTTGCTTTTTGAGGTGAAGTGTGCTATAATGGAAAGATAAGGTATAAGCATTTTGCCCTAAAAACTCATCGACGGCCCGTCTAGCGGTCATCTGAGGTTATAGAGCAGAGAAAGGAAAAAATGACCGAAGCCAAAAAAGAAGAGGGTCTGAAGATCCGCATCCGCCTCAAGGCCTATGATCACCGCGTGATCGACCAGAGCGCAAAACAAATCGTTGATACTGCCGTCCGCACCGGCGCGACCGTTTCCGGTCCTGTGCCTCTGCCGACCAAGCGCAGCACTTTCACCGTCGTCAAATCCCCACACGTCTACAAGACCGGTGGCGAAGCCTTCGAGATGAAAGTCCACAAGCGCCTCATCGACATCAGCAACGCTACCCCGAAGACGATCGATTCTCTCCAGAATCTCGCCCTCCCAGCCGGCGTCGACGCTGAAATCAAGATGTAGATCAGAGAACCGGAGCCTCAAAACTCCGGTTTTTTACGATTGCCTCTCGTGTCATAGTCAAAGAAAAGTCCCCGACCCGTCAGGATCGAGGACTTTTTGCTAGAGTGTAGAGTGAAACCCAAAGTCAATTCATCGCCGTCGACGCATTACGGATCGGGGAACACCAGAGCCCCGTTGCGCCCCTCGGTGATATATCGCTGGACGCCCGCGAGATAGGCTGGCGTGTATAGCGCTGTCTGGGTCTGCTTGCGCCCGTTCCGGTCAAACATAGTGATCTCCGCCTCGGTATCGCCACATTTGAGCGTCCAGCCTTTCAGCTTGTCGTCGGTCTCGATATCTTTGGCGATAGCCTCAAACATATTCTTACAGACACTCCGCGTGGTATCGTTATACTGCTCGCGGTCGCCCATCAGAATTGCCTGGCGCAGATTTTCGGATAAAATCTTGGCCTCAACCTCATAGAAGTCCGGCCGGTCAATAATCCAAAAATCCAGCCCCGACATCGGGCCAATCGGCGGAGACAGCTCCGTCGGAACCGGCAACAGCACCGGATTCAGCCCCAGCATCTCTGGCGGAGTCAGCCGCATCAGCGCATGCGCTCGGTAGCTCTTGGCAAACAGCGAATTCATCCCGCTGACCGTCTGAACAGGCGGGGTCAACTCCCACCTCGAAACCACCAGCAGCTGTCCCGCCGCCAGCCAGTCCTCGAAGTGAAGTTCCGGCCCAGATTCAGCATCCTCCTCGTAGCGCCCTGCCCCAATCCAGATCGGAAACTCGGTGCCGAGGTCCTGGCTAATCTTGGAGCTAGAGGCAACGTGAATATCACCCGGCAGCATTGCCACGGCATTGATGCCAATTGGCAGCTCCTCAGGGATTACCAGCTTTAAGCTGGGCGCGTTGGAATGTAGCGGCAGAATAAATTTGCCGCCCCTTCTCTCGCTCCTTGCGTTCGGGAACAGTCGAGCCACATCCTGTGGCGTGGTCTTTTTGTTCATCAAAATCCCTCCTTCGAATGAACAGTCTCTAGCAAAATTAATACTACAATTCAGCCCATTTACTCTCTAAAATCTTCCCAAAATAGAAATTTCCCAAAAAGTATAAAACAGACCTCCTCTCTACCATTATATCAAACCAAAACACTTTTGTCAACCATAAAACCAATAAGCCCAAAATAACAGAGGTAAACCTCGCAAAATTCAATGTTTTTCCGAGCCTCCCCGAAATTTATGCTATAACAAGGAGTAGCGAGTGAAGAGTCTGCTGGCAGGCTCTTCGGAGCGCGACGAAGTTACGGTATAAGTCGAAGACTTATGCTATAATGAACTTATGACGCCCGTGATGAGGTTCAAAAAACGGTTTTACTTCGTAGCTGCTCGCTACTTCCGGTTTTTTGCGAACTTCGCCCTCCGGCGCTGGCGCCCCCGGATTATCGCTGTCACCGGCTCCGCGGGGAAGACCACTTTGCTCCACATGATTGAGTTTGAGCTCGGCGACCGCGCCCATTATTCCCACGATGCCAATTCCGCCTTCGGCATCGCCTTCGATCTCCTCGGGATGGATGGCGTCCGCGGTTCGAAGCTCCGCTGGATTAAGCTTTTCCTTTTTGCACCGTTCAAGGCTCTCTATTATCAGCGTAAAGGCGAGTTCTATGTTGTTGAAATCGACGGCGAACGCCCGCACGAGACCGAGTTTCTCGCGACTTGGCTGAAGCCAGAGGTTACTCTCTGGGTCTCCTTCGGCCTTTCTCACGCCATCCAGTTCGAGAATGCCGTCGCCGAAGGGAAATTCCCGACCCTCGACGCCGCTATTGCTCACGAATTCGCCACTCTCCCAGAGAACACGACGAAGCGCGTCTATATCGATGCCGATTCCGAGCCGATGCGCGAAGCGACCAAAAACATCAAAGCTGAAGTTATCGCCCTCTCGAAGAAACAGCTCAAGCGCTACAACGTCTACCCGACCCGCACCGATTTCGTCTTTGAGTCCGCCTCGTTTCATTTTGCCCAGCCTCAGCCGAAAGATATCGCCATCCAGCTCCTCATGCTCGAGGATCTCATGGTTTATTTCGGCGTTCCGCTTCGCACCGATTTCAGTTCTATGCCCGTCCCGCCCGGTCGCAGCAGCTACTTTAAGGGCAAAAAAGGCCTTAATCTCATCGACAGCAGTTACAATGCGCATATTATTAGCGCTCAATCTATTCTCGAGATGACCCGCAATCTTCGCGCCGGCCATAAGTGGCTTGTCATCGGCGATATTGTCGACCAGGGGTCAATCGAAGGCGAAGAGCATCATAAGCTCGCCAATCTTATCGCTGACGCTGGCCCGGAAATGGTCATCCTGGTCGGTCGCCGCACGAAAGAATATACCGCGCCCCGCCTCAAGGAACTTGGCATCCCTGCCCGTACCACCCTCGACCCGAAAAAAGCCCTCAAGTTTATCGAGAATAACGCCACCGGCGAAGAAACTATCGTTTTCAAAGGTAGCCAGTATCTTGAGTGGATTATCGAGAAGCTCCTTGCCGACCCGGCCGACGCCGCGAAGCTCCCCCGCCGCGAGCCGGCTGCCGTCAAGCGCCGCCAGAAATGGGGGTTAGACTAATGATTGTTCCTCTAATTTTCACACAAGGAGTTGCCCGTGCCTAGTATTCCCGACCCCAAGAAACTCCCCAGGAGTCGCCGCCCGAAATTATATATCATTCATGGCTGGACCTATACCGTTGCGCCCTGGGAACACACCATTGCCCTCCTCGAGAAGCAAGGGCTTGTCGTCGAAATGCTGAACGTCCCCGGCCTCACAACTTCCTCGAAGAAAGTCTGGACGATTGATGAATATAAAGACTGGGCTGACCGTAATATTCCTGATGGCGCTATTGCCCTCGGCCACAGCAACGGCGGCCGCATTTTACTTAATCTCTGTAGCGAAAAACCTGACAAACTTTCCCATCTCATTCTGCTTGACGCCGCTGGAGTTTATGAAACCTCCAACAAGCGTGATGTCGCCCGCAATCTCTCGAAGCGACTCGGCTTTCTCAAGAAAGTCCCTGGCTTGACTAAGGTCTGGCACAAACTCACCGGCGCCTCCGACTATGCTCGCGCCCCCGAAAATATGAAGAAAACTTTGACTAATATGCTCGACAGCGATAAAAATCTCAATCTCGCCAAGGTGACAACCCCGACCTCTATTCTTTGGGGTGCGAACGATACTGTCACCCCTCCGCATCAAGCCGAAATTATGCACCAATCTATCAAAGATAGCACGTTGAAGATTTTCCTGGGCTGGACCCACGCGCCTTATCTTTCTCACCCCGACGAACTCGCGAAAGCGATTTTACAGGCTTATCGCCATCCGCCCGAGGTGAAGCCGGTCGTTGAGGTCACTCAGGCCGCCACGGTTTCCGCGTCGATGGCTATGAAGAAGGCGGCCGAGCCGGTCGTCCCGAGCACGGCGCCGATTTCCGCTACTCTCGCCTTCAAGAAAGCCGCCGGCCCGAGCGCCGACGACGCCTCGAAGATGTCTGCCGCTCTCGCCGTCCCGAGCTCGAAGGCGAAGCCTGCTGCGACCCATTCTCAAGCTCCGCTCACCCGCCGCCAGCGCGCCGCTATCAAGCGTCAATTTGAAGCTAACGCGCCTCAGCCTGTCGCCTCGGCCGCTCCTGAACGACCCGAAGGCGTCGAGTATGAAGCCGCTGATTTGCCGGCGCCCGAGCCGCAACAGATTATCTCTAGCGCCTCTGTCCCGAAAGTCGGTCGCCTTGAGCGCGCCCGCCGTAAAATCGGCCTGGAACCAAAAGTCGCCACCAAGACCTCTTCAAAATCAACCAAACCCGTTGTCAAAGCCGCCTCCTCTACGAAAAAATCCACGAAAGGGAAACGATGATTTTTCTCGGTCTTGCCTCGAATTATCCCGTCGGCCGTACTTTGCGACATCTTTTTGCCTGGGGCATTCCGAAAGACAGCCAAGCCCTTCGTCAAGCCCTCGCCTCTCGCTATGGCTCCACCATTAACCAAGTCGCGCTCTATCACACCGGCCGCTCCGCTCTCGCCGCCGCTCTCCTTGCGGTCGCCGAGCCTGGCGCGAAGGTTATTCTCCCCGGACTCACCTGTATCGCCGTCGTCCGCGCCATCAAGGCCGCCGGCTGTATACCCGTCTACTCTGACATCGACCCAGAAACCCTCCAATACGACTTCGGCGCTCTTGACAAAACGCTTACGCTGTACTACAATGGTAGTAATGGCTTGACGAGCCCCGCTTTTCCACGCCCCGGCGATGCTTCCAATTCGCCAGAAAACACCGAAAATAACCTCGTCCGAGCAGAAACCCAGCCTCGACCGGTTGTCATCGCTCAAAATACTCTCGGTCTCCCTCTCGAAGCCAAGAAGCTTGAAGAAGTCGTAAAAAAACACAACGCGATTATCATCGAAGATCTTGCCCACTCTGCCGGTCGTTTCTATCCCGATGGTCGCGAAATCGGCACTATCGGGGCCGCGACCGCTCTCAGTTTCGGCAAAGGTAAGGCTATTGACACGATTTGCGGCGGCGCTCTCATTGTCCGCCAGCCCCAGACCGCTTCGGAACAGACTAAGACCGTCTCAGAACAGCCCAAAACCATGCCGGAACAACCTCAAACTACCTCATCTCGACCTCAATCCGTGCCAGACCAGCCACTCAAGCGACCTCGCCTGAGCGCCAGTTTGCGTGACCGTTGGTATCCAGTCTTTGCCGGTTTCAGCCGCACTTTCTGGGGTATCGGCCTCGGCAAAGCCGTCCTTGCTGTCTGCGTCAAGTTTCGCTGGATCGAAAAGTCCGCCGACGCCGAGCTGTCCCTGGAAACTCGTTTGACTCATTGGCAGGCTAAACTCGCCCGTGAGCAACTAGACAAGCTTCCAAAAACCCCACTCCGCGAACATGCCTTTGTAAAAAAACGCAATCAACTTCTCCAGGAGCTTAAGCATAACGGCTACGACTTCTGTGAAATCTGGTATGATACCCCAGTTTCTCCGGTGCGCTATGCTCTTGAAGCCGACTTTCCGGCCGATCGCTGCCCGAACACCGTTAAAGTCGCCCAGCATATCATCAATCTCCCGACTTGGTATCCGGAGACTAAGCTCGCAAAAGCTCGCGAAATCATCAAGCCTTATGAGGTTGATTTATGACGCTTCCGCAGAACCTCTCTTCTAATCTCGCCGAGCTCTGGCCTAAAATTCAGCAGCTCTACCCCGAGGCAAACTTCCTCCAATCCCCAGAGTGGGGCCGCATGAATGAACTTATCGGTCATAAAGTTATTATCGAGGCAACTGACAAGACCTGGTGCTTGATGATCGTCAAGAACGCCAAGCGCGGCCGCTATCTAGAAGTTCCCGGCGGACCGCTCCTCGATTGGCAAGACGAAACCGCCGTCCAGGAGATTTTTGCCAAAATTCGCGCTATCGCAAAGCGCGAGAAATGTGTTTTCGTTCGTCTCCGCCCCCAGCTTCGGAATACCCCTGAGAACCTTCAACTTCTCTCTAGCCTCGGCCTAAAGAAAGCCCCTATGCACCTCCACGCCGAGCACACCGTCATCCTTGACCTCGAAAAATCCGAAGATGAACTCCTGAAAGAAATGCGCCGCCAGACCCGCTACGAAGTTCGCCGCGCCGGCAAGCTCGGTATTACGGTCGATTGGTCCAGCAGCGAGGAGATTTTCCGCGAATTTCACCAAGTTCAGGCCGAGACCGCTCTCCGCCAGCATTTTGTCCCGCCCGATCTCAAAACCCTTCTCGCCGAGCGTGCCGCCTTCGACGACCACGCCCGCATCTATGTTGCCAAAACCGCCGAAGGCGAACCGATTGCTTATGGTCTCATTTTGATTAGCGGCGTCGAGGCCGAGTATTTTGAAGCCGCTTCGACCGAGCTGAACCACAAGCTTCCTGGCGCCTATGCTCTCGAGTGGCAAGTCATCAAAGACCTCAAAAAACTCGGCATAAAACGCTATAATCTCTGGGGAATTGCCCCTCATGGCCAGAAAAATCACCGCTACGCCGGCGTTACCACTTTCAAAACCGGCTTCGGCGGCGAAATCATCGAGTTTGTCCCCGCCAGTGACCTTGTCATCCGCCGCTTCCGCTACCTCTTGAACCTCCTCGTCGAAACCGTCCGTAAAAAGAAAAGGCACCTCTAGTGAACCGTCAGAAATGCCCTATAATACCATTATAGCACACTCTTCCGAAAAAGTCAATAATCAGCCCGCAAAAGCTGCCAAAATCACAAGAAAGCAATCAAATAATCTAAATAGCAGGAGTAAAAATGTCAGAAAAAACTAAATCCACCCCCGAATCCCAGGCAGGGGATCAGTCCACCGCCCCAAAAACTTCCGAAAAAGTTCATCGCACCACCGTCAGGACTCCAGCCAGCACTGTTATTATCGAAACCACTACCAAAGAAATCCCCGCTTCGGAAATCTCCGAGGTCGCGAAAGCCACGGGAAAATCCGAAGCCGCCGTCATTGCCGAAGTGGAGACCGAAGCGGAAGCCAAAACTCCTACCGTCTCTGTCTTCAATTTCGAGGATGCTAAAAATCGCGAAGAGTGGGACGATTTCGTCACTAGCCACCCTGAGGCAAACTTCCTCCAGTCTTGGGACTTTTACGAGTTCCATTTGAGTCGCGGCAACCATATCGTTCGTCGCCTCGCCAAAGACGAGCATGGTAAAATCGTTGCCGCTTACGCTGGCGTTATCGAAGCCGCTCGGCGTGGCCGCCACCTCGCTATCGCTGGCGGCCCGATTCTTGACTGGTCGAACCAGCCACTTATCACTGCTATCTTTGAAGACATGCGCATCCAGGGTAAAAAGGAAAACTGCGTCTTTGTCCGCGTTCGTCCGCAGCTCGAACGCACGCCCGAAAATCTCCAACTTCTCGAAAGCCGCGGGTTGAAGCCAGCTCCAATGTATCTTTCGGTCGAGTTTGCCGGCGTTCTCGACCTAAATAAATCCGAAGACGAAATCCTAAAAGGTATGCGCCAGCGCCTCCGCCGCGCTCTTCGCAAAGCTGCTAAAAATGATATCCAAGTCGAAAAGTCCACTGATCCGAAAGACATCCACGAGTTCTACCAGATCCAGCTCCAGACCGCTAACCGTCATGAATTTGTTGCCTTCTCCGAAGATTTCTTCACCAAACAATTTGCCGCCCTCGCCAAAAACGGCGAAGCTGTCCTCTATACTGCAAAATATCAGGACCAAATCCTCGCCCAAAACTTCATGATCTTCTACGGCAACGAGGCCTCCTATCATTACGGCGTCTCTTCCGAGCTTGGCACGAAGTATTCCGGCGCTCCGCTCCTCCATATGGAAGCTATGCGCGACGCTCGCGAACGGGGGATTAAGCGCTACAATTTCTGGGGCATCGTCGAGGAAGACGAAATCCATCATCGTTTCTACGGCGTCTCCTGCTTCAAGCGCGGCTTCGGCGTCGACGAACTTCGCTATACTCCAGCTCACGACATCATCCTAAAACCCGCCAAATACACCATCACCAAGCTCATCGAGTCCGTCCGCAAAAAAGTCCGCCACGTCTAATATTTGACGCTAAAACCGTAAAATATTACGCCTAGTCCACAAAAAGACGCAGCCCGGACGCGATGTCCGGGCTAACTAATGAACTAGAGATTTGAAATAGGAAGTGCCGTAGATCCATGGGCGGTCATGCCCGGGCCGATTTTATTCCTCAATACTTGCGATAACCTCGCGCATCTGAGCGACTAAACCGGTCAGCTCAGCCACTTTCTCGGCGGGGATGTCGGGGCTATAGCTTATTTCTTCAAGGGACACCTCCAGCGACTCCATGTGAGAAGCGAAGTCATTATAGGGATGAAATTTGCGGATCGTCAGCGTATTGTCGTTACCAGTAATCAGCACCTGAGACCTCTCGCGCAGCCCCAGTCTCGCCCGCATCGGCTTTGGAACGACAATCCGCCCCAAATCATCCATGCGCGCTACGATACCAGTACCGTCCTTCGTCACGACTTCTGTCATCATTACACTCTACCTCCAAAATCAGATGTACCAGCCAAAACACACAGAAAGTGCGGCCGGCCATACCTCCATTGTAGCACACTTTTCATAAAAAGTCAATAGTAAACTTCCCAAATCAAGAAAAGTGTCAAAAATACTCATCCTTTGCCAGACATCTTTGCCGGAGATTTTCGCCAAAACGCTTATGCGTATGGTATAATAGACTAAAGTAAGAGGATTTTTAACTATGGCGCACATCAAGCGTAAATATATTGACAGCCATTGGCTAGTGTTTATCTTTCAGGGGGCAATCGCTCTATTCTTTGGTTGTCTGGCCCTGTTCACCGGCAGCGAAAGCCCGAGAACTCTCACTCCAATTATCGGCATCGCCCTGCTCGCTCTCGCCGTTGTCGAATTCGCCAACTCCCTCCATCGTAGCCGCAACCGCCAGGGCTGGCTCATCGCAACCCTCGTCGCGCTCTTTGACGCCGCTTTTGGTCTCGTTCTAATCTGCCTCACCGGCCAAGAAATGGTTTGGCAACTTTCTACCCTCGCTGCCTATACTGTCATCCGTGGCATTTTCGAACTTGTTATCGGCTTCCGCACCACCGTCGACCCGACCGACCGCTTCATCTGGGTTCTCACCGGCATCGCTGGCATCATCTTCGGTATCGTAATCCTGAACTCCGGCCATCTCATGAACATTGATTTCGTTCGCTTCTTCGGCGCCTACCTCTTTATCTTTGGCGTCTCCAGCCTAATTTATGGTGTCCATAACCGCTCCCAGAAGCTCGAAGACCGCGAGGCTCGCGCCGAGGCTGCCAAAGCCGCCCGCAAGACAAAAGCCGCCAAAAAGCTAGCCAAGAAATAGACCCTTGTTTTAGCACGCAATATGCTATAATAGCGATATGAACTATCGTACCCCAACCAAGGCGATCATTACCGATGCTGGTTTTGCGAGCCGTTATTTACCAATCACTAAAACTATGCCGAAAGCGATGCTTCCGCTCGGTGCGAAGCCGATTATGCAACTCGTCGTCGAAGAATGCGCCGAAGCTGGTATCGAAGAAATCATCATCGTCGCGACCCCTGAAGGCAAGCCGATTTACGAAGACTATTTCAACAACGCTATCACCCGAATCAAGAAACAGCTCCGCTCTCAGGGCAAAGAAGATCGCTACGCTCCAATTGAACAAATCCTCAACTTCCCTAAAATCACCGTTATCGAGCAAGATCCGTCCTACCCTTACGGCAATGGCTCTCCGATTGCTTCCGCGCGCAAGTTCATCCAGGATGACGAAGCCTTTGTCGTTCTTTACTCTGATGACGTCGTCTTTGGTTCGTCCGATGTAAAAACCCTCATTGAATCTTATCAACAGCACCCCGAAGCGAAGGCGATTATCATCTCCCAGGAAATGCCCCGCGAGGTGCTTAATAAATACGGTATCATTCGCCTAAAAGAAGGTAACGAAATGCTTCTCCACAACATTGTCGAGAAGCCGAAAATCGAAGATGCTCCTTCGAATCTCACTAGCTATGGCCGCTACCTGCTTACTCCGGAAGTTTTTGACTATCTTGATCCGCGCAACACCGGTCTCGATAATGAGCTTTGGACGGTCGACGCGATTACGCGCATGGTTGATGATGGTGATGTGATCGTCGAAAAAACGCATGGTGAATGGATGACGACCGGCGACCCGAAGAACTATCTCCAGGCCTATCTGAAATATGCCGCTGAGGTCGACGGTCTTGGTGACCTGATCAAAGAAACCGCCCAGAAATATTAAAAACTTTTGCGCCGCAGTTCGTTCGCTGTGGCGCATTTAATAGCGGGTAAAATCGCTCGCAAAGGAGGTAAATAAATGAACGTAGCAGAATGGATTTTAGTCGTGATGCTCTCATGCGCATTGTTGATTTTCTTGATTGCAGGCATCGTCCTCGCCATCAAACTTATCCGGCTCACCGAGGAGGCTCAAAAAATCGTCGCCACCGGCCAGCAAATCGCTACCAAGGCCGACGATATTGTCGACAACGTCAAAGGTATGACCTCAGTCGGCGGCATCGTCAAAACTTTCGCCAACCGCGTTATCACTAACCAAGAACGCCGCTATGCCGAAGAAGACGTCGCTCGCGCCGCTGCGGAAGAAATTGTCACCGAAGCCGCCGAGGCAGCGGCCCGTGAAAACGCCCAGGCCTCTCGCGATGCTCGCGGCAAAGGCGACCACGCCAAGTCTAGCAAAGCCAAGAAATAACAATAACTCCAGGGCTCGGTAGTAGGAAAATGGGGCGTTCCGTATAGGAACGCCCCATAAGGGTTGGAAGGAACAAAACATGCTAGTTAAAAAGCGTTGACCTGGGGTTAGGCGGTCACTACGGGACGATCCGGTGCCGCCGGCATCACGGTCTGCTCGACCGTCTCATAGCTCGGCATGCCGGGATCGATAACCTCGTGGGCTTCCTCGACATTCGTCTCAATCTGACCGGCAGACGGATACCCAAGCGAACCGTACGGCATCAAGAGCTCAAAGCTCTCCAGCCAGCTGACATAGCTCGGCTGGTAGTATTCCGCCGCATCGCGCAGCTTTTCCCAAGCCTGGGCAAGCTCCTCGTCAGAGAGAGTTGCCTTCAGGGCGACAATGTCCTTGCCAGAATTGACAACATCAGGCGACAGCGCCGCGTAGAGGTCACGGAAGGCCTTGCTCTTGACGATTGCCGTCGTGAATTCCAACAGCTCATCGATGTTCATTTCATCGACGTTCTTGCCGTCCAGATTGACCAGCGCACTCTGATTCTCGGTCAGCGCTTTCAGCGCCTCGCGCACCTGCTTGGCCGCCGGCAGCGTCTCTTCGCTCAGATAGCCGTCGACGAACTCGGTCACGAACGGATCACTCCGGTACTCGGGCAGGATCTTGATGGCCAGCATCATCTCGCGGGCGCTCGAAATGGGTAACACGCTCAGCGCGCCCCAAGTCTCGCGTTCGGTCAGATGATCGCCAAGGATTTCGGTTTGCCCGAGAAAGAGCCGGTCGTAGCGTGCGATTTCCGCGTCACAGCAAATCCTCAGGCTTTTCCAACCCGAATACAGCGAAAACGCAGGGTTCATCTTTTCGACCAGAGAGATAATCTTCTGGGCGTCGCTTAACCTTACCAGCTGATACAGCCTGGCATAAGTTCCGCTTTCGTACTCAGTTTCGAAGGCGACTTCGGTGCCATCCCAATACAGGTTCGGGTTAGCCTTGTTGAACTCCGCGGCAGCTTCGGCCGGGTCATAGGTTGAAGCGGAGACCGGAACGGCCAAAGCAGCCATCATCATAACAGCCAGCAGGAAAGCAAAACATTTTTTCACAGGGAATCTTCCTTTCGTTTTTAAAGATTTTCGGATCTAATGGGCTTGACTACCAAAGGCTAACAGGAAAACTAGCATGTTTTTAGAGGTCGTGCGGCTTCGAGACGCGATGTCATAGAAGCCCCACCACTACCAGTATAGCACACTTTCCTAAAAAAGTCAATACTATTTATGCTATTTCACTAAAAATCAACTCTTACATCACGAAGACTTGTGCTATAATTAACCTATGACGGAGGTAACCAAGGAAGGCGAACCGCTCAAATGTAGCGACTTCGTCCATCTGCACAACCATACCCATTATTCTCTGCTCGACGGTTTGACCAAGATCCCCGAGCTGGTTGACTTTGTTAAATCCCAAGGCATGGAGGCTGTCGCCGTTACCGACCACGGCACCATGAGCGGCCTAGTCGAGCTTTATAAGAACTGTAACGATGCCGGAATCAAGCCGATTCTCGGTCTCGAGGCCTACGTTGCCGCTCGCGGTCGCGAAGATCGCGACCCGGCTTACGATAAGCAACGCTTCCATATTACCCTCCTTGCCATGAACAACGAAGGTTTTGAGAACCTTTGTCGCCTGATGACCGAGGCTGAAATCCACGGTAAGTATTATAAACCCCGTATCGACCATGAAATCATGGAGCGGTATAGCGAGGGAATTATCTGTCTTTCCGGCTGCGCTGGCTCCGAGATTTCCGAAGCGATTCGCGCAAATGATCTGAAAAAGGCTCGTGAGCTAATCGACTGGTATCATGGCATCTACGGCGACCGTTTCTATCTCGAGATGCAAGATCACGGCCATCCCGACTCGCCGACGCATTGGGACGTCCAGAACACTATTAACCAACAGCTGATGAAGTTCCATGACGAAACTAATATTCCGCTAGTCGTGACCTGCGACGCCCACTACCTCAACCACGAAGACCAAGACGCGCATGAAGTCTTGCTCTGCGTCGGTACCGCCTCGAACCTCTCGAACCCGAACCGCATGAGTTTGAAGGATTTTGAGCTTCATGTTATCCCGCCTCAAGAAATTATCAACCGCTGGGAAGAAGTTTGCCCCGAGGCGGTGCGCAATTCGCGCCGCATTGCTGACCGTTGTAATATCGACCTCCAGCTTGGTCGGATTTTGATCCCGAAGTTTCCCGTCCCTGAAGACGCTTTGCCAAAACTAGAACTTGACGACGTCAAAAACGCTACTTCGCAGCAACTTGAGAAGGCTTATCTCGACCGCCTCGTTTTTCAGGGGCTGGTTTATCGTTATTGTGGCTATAAGCTTGACGAGACGCTCGACCTCGAAATTCCCAAGTGTCGCGAACTTCTCGAAGAAGTCGACAAAAGCCCCGAGCGCGCCGAAGAAAAATTAAAAATCTTGCCGCGCATTGACTACGAACTTTCCGTCGTCGACAAAATGGGCTATAATGGCTATTTCTTAATCGTCCAAGACTTTATTAACTGGGGCAAAAGTCAGCGCATCGTTTACGGCCCGGGTCGTGGTTCGGCTGCCGGTTCGATTCTCGCTTATGCTCTCAGGATTACCGAGCTCGACCCTCTGAAAT